>JAACPR010000016.1 GCA_009995365.1 Candidatus Parcubacteria bacterium
TGTATTAAAAATTATCAATTTTAAATCTGTTTAACAATAGAGTTTTTTTGTATTTCTGTTAAACTGCCATTATGAAAATTTTAGGAGTCGATTATGGGACAAAAAGAATAGGCTTAGCCATTACAGACGCAGATGCAACCATGGCTTTCCCTCATTCTGTAATTAAAAATGATAATAAAATTTTAGAAAACTTTTCAAAAGTTATTTCCGATAATGATGTAAAGGCGATTATTATTGGTGAATCCAAAAATTATAAGATGGAGGATAATTTGATAATGGAAGATATTATTAACCTTAAAAAAGTTCTAGAAAAGGAATTTGATTTAGAAGTAGATTTGCATCCCGAAGTTCTTACTTCAGCCCAAGCCGAATTTATCCAAGGAAAAAACGATATGATTGATGCGTCTGCCGCTTCTATTATCCTGCAAAGTTATCTCGATTCGAATAAACGGGATTCGAACAAAAAAGTTTAATATTAAATGTGTTAAAATAATAAAATATGGACGAACAAGAAAAAGAAAATAAAGAACAACCCGAAACAGAAACCGAGGTAAAAAACACCAAAATATCATATGACGATTTTAAAAAAGTCAAAATCAAGGTAGGGGAAATTTTATCTGCTGAAAAAATTGAAGAAGCGGACAGACTTTTGAAATTAAAGGTTAAATTTGGTGAAGATGAAAGACAAATTATTTCTGGTATTTCAGAATATTATCCAGATCCACAAGAGTTAGTTGGTAAAAAAGTTCCTTTTGTTACAAACTTGGAACCTAGAAAAATTATGGGTTACGAGAGCAACGGAATGATTATGGCCGCTCTTGATAGGGAAAACAGTAATTTCTCTTTGCTTGAAATCGATTCAAAAATTCCATCGGGGACTGATATTTCATAAAAAATGTTAAAAAGTAAACATAAAATACGCGATTGGATAATAGAAAATTCCGACAAGAGAATAGGTAGGGTTGCCTTGAGAGTCATTTCCTTTACCGAGAGCTCCTTTTTCCCAATTCCACCTGATCCATTTCTGATAGGGGTGATTATGGTTAAACCTAAAAAATGGTTGGTTCTCTCTTTGAACGTTATAATTTTCTCAGTTTTAGGTGGTATTTTTGGCTATTTTATAGGTTTTTGGTTTTTTGATGCTTTTGGTCCTAAATTGATTTCTCTGTATTCGTTACAGGAAGAGTTTATTCTAGTCGAGAAATTTTTTACCAATCATGCATTTTGGACTGTTTTTATTTCTGCTTTCTCACCAATTCCATATAAGGTCTTCACAATCGGCGCAGGACTTTTCAGTGTTAATTTCTTTGTTTTTGTTATCGCTTCGATTATCGGTAGAGGGCTTAGATTTTTGATAGTCGGTTTTATCTTTAGATATGTTGGAGAAAAATATTCTGATTTAATTTTCAAATATTTCAATCTGCTTGCTCTGATTGCTAGTCTTTTGATCATTGGGTATTTAATTTTAAAATTTATTTAATATAGATATGTAGTATAATTCAATTATATGATTTCTGATTTTTTACAAAAAATTGATACTTATTTCCCAACACCAAAATTTCTAACTTTTGATTTAGCATCAATTGATATTACACCTAGATCTATAAAAATAATGAAGCTTAAAAAGAGTAAGCACGGCCTGATTCCTGATATATACAAAGAAATAAAATTAGAAAATAAAAATAGTCTGGCAAGTTTTGAAAAAGATTTTGATATTTCAGATCCTTCATTCAAAGAAATAATTCAAAAATTAAAAAAATTGAGAGAAGAGTTTGATTTGGAATATGTTGTCGCCTCTCTTCCAGAAACTAAAACTTATATATACAGAGAGAAATTTCCAAAAGAGTCATTGGAAAATTTATCGCAGGCAATAATTTACTCAATGGAAGAAAATGTTCCACTTAAAGCCGAAGAGGTAAATTTTGATTATTTTATTATCAATAGAGATAGCGATTTTGAAGATGGTGTTGATGTTGTTGTGAGTGTTTTTCCAAAAACTGTTATAGATTTGTATACAAAAATTTTAAAATTGGCAGATTTATTCCCTGTCTCTTTTCAATCAGAAGCAGTTTCATTATCTAGGTCTATTGTAGAAAAAGATGACAAGGATGCTTATATGATTTTACGATTTTTGGAAGACCAAGTTAATGTCGGTGTTGTAGAAGGTGGGGCAGTGCAATACGCATCAATTATTAATGTTGATATAGAAAAAGTTGTAAAAGATTTTGGGTCAGAGGATGCTCAAAATCTTAGTGAGTCCTTGAACAAAGTCCTAATTTATTGGTTTACCAGCAACAAAGATTTAACACAACATAAAAAAATTGAAACAGTGCTAATAGCAGGAGAATATGCTTCAGATCAAAATCTAATTAATTTTTTGGAAAATAAATTAAGAGTAGATGTCGAAGTTGCCGATGTGTGGAGAAACTGTTTTTCTATTGATCAATATATTCCAGAGATAGAGAAAAAAGACTCATTAAAATATGCGGTTTCAATAGGTCTTGCAATTAAAGGAATTAAACATGCTTAATTTATTAAAAAGAAAAGATAGATATTGGGTTAAAAAAGAGTATTTAATGCGTGTTGCTGTCGTTCTTTTTTCTTTTGTGTCTGTTTCTTTAATTATCCTTGGGGCAATCCTTTTCTCTTTTTACGCCGTTGTAGAGTCAAATGTCAAAGTTGCTGAAAATGATTTAAATAAAATTAAAGATTCTACTAATAATAAACATATTGATGATTTGTTAGATATTAATAATGTGGTTGATCAAAAGATTTCTCAATTTTATTCTTATCAATTTAATCAATCGGATATCGTTGAAAGGGTTGTAAGAGTTGAAGACGAGGTTGAAGGTGTTGAAAGTAGTTTAATTGATGTTTCTGTTAAAGAGAGCGATGAAAGTGTTTACGCAGAAATTGAGGTTAGGGGTCTTGCTGAAACTAGGGATGATTTGGTTGCTTATCAATCATCTATGAAAGATAACGAATTTTTTGATAGCGTGGACATTCCGTTGGGTAGTTTTGCTAAAAATAACAATATTTCTTTTACCGCAAAAATCAAGACCGTTGATTTAAATAACTATTTTGAAAATTATGAACAATAAGACTTTGATAAAATTAATATTTTCTATCACATTAGTTGCAATCCTGGTTGTGAGTAATTTGTATTTAATTTCTATTATTAGTGGAGGTTTGGAAAAAATAGCTGAAGCTAAAAAGGAAATTATAGTAGAACAGAATAAAAAAAATAATTTTAGCAATGTAAGTCAAAACATTCGACAGTTGGACATTATTCAAAATAGAATTGAAAATGCATTGATAAGTGAAGATGAGGTAGTTGGCTTTATTGATTTACTAGAAGATATTGCAGAAGAATCACAAGTTAATGTTTCGATCGATCGAGTCGATTTTAAAGAGCCGGAAAATGATAATAAACTGGGCTTATTGTCTATGAATCTGTCATTTTCTGGTAGTTGGGAATCTGTTAATTTTTATATTAAAAACATAGAAGAATTGAAATATACAAAAAGAATTAATTCAATTAGGTTCTCAAAAAATAATCAGAATTGGTCAGTTAATTTCACCTTAGAAATAAAAACAAATTAGTATGTTTAATATCAAAAAACAAAAGAATAAAATAGGTAAAATAGTTTATCCTAAAAAATATAGACTGACTATTTTTGGCTATACACCACATTTTGATTGGAAGGTTTTGATAGGTTTGTTTTTGTTGATGATAATTTTTGTAGCTTCTTATGCTACTTTCATAAAATTGGAAATAGATAGTTTTATTGATAGGGATTTTTCAGAAGATGTTGAATTAGAAAAAAATGAGGATATTGATATCGAGCGTTACCAAAGAGTTTTAGACGATGTAGAAAATATTTAAAATTAAGTTGACCGATAACCTTTATATTGCTATTTTATTGGGTATCTATCCTCCCGTAGTTCAATGGATAGAACAAGAGACTTCTAATCTCTAAATGTAGGTTCGATTCCTACCGGGAGGACAAAATTGAGTGTAGCGAAATTTTGTCATACCGGAGAAAAGTGCCGTTTGGCACTTTTGGTTAGGAATCGAAAGCCGGAGCGTTGTGCGAGTTTGAGCGTAGCGAAAGGCGAGCACCGCGAGGCGGGGTCGAGCAAAATTTTCGTCAGAAAATTTATGCGTGACCGATTCCTACCGGGAGAACATTAAAAAAAAGAACAAGTTATAACTTCGTTCACTCAATTAAAATCTTTCTAAAATTCTGCATTGACAACGTCAGTGCAAAGTATATAATTACTGTATGACTAATTTAACAATTCGCATCGACGAAAAACTTAAAAAAGAAACTAAAAAAACCTTGGAAAAACATGGGCTTGATATGTCTACTGCTGTGAAAATGTTTTTTAATCAGGTTGTAATTCAAAAAGGTCTACCTTTTCTACCAACTCATGACCCAAAAAAAATAAGAGAAGAATGGGATAGAGAAGTCGAAGATGCTTTAAAGAATGGTAAGAGATATACGTCTGTAAAAGATTTATTTGATGATATTTTAGATTAATTTAAATGTATATAGTTGTAAGAACAAAAAAATTTAAGAAAGCATTAAATAAAATAAATAGGAGTGGTTATTTAAAAAATCGAGAAGATTTAGAGAGGGTCGTTTATTTACTAAAAAAAGATCAAAAACTCCCCTTAAAATATAAAGACCATCAACTTAAAGGGGAATTTAAAGAATATCGAGAATGTCACATAAAAGGTGATCTACTCTTAATATATAAAATTGTCGAAGATGAATTGATTTTAGTTCTAATAAATATTGGGTCTCATTCAAGTTTAAAGTTATGACTTCGTTCACTAGACTGGACACTAAAATAAAAGCCCGCCGGAGCGAGCTTGTTTGTAAGAGAAAATTGATCGTCTAAAGTATTGGTATTGATGAAAAATATAATTGTCGTGGATCGATATATATAACTTTATCAAAACCATCTTCTTCGATGTCAGAGCTTTTTTCGTAGAAAAGATTATAATCCCATACTACTGAATGTTTACTGAAACCGTTAATGTCTTCTTTTTTCATAAACCACTTTATACATGTTTCTAGTGGAATCAGAAAATATAGACATAATACACAATCAGCACCATCCTCTCTTAATCTTTCAATCATTAATTTTCTTTGCCATGAGAAACCAGTGAAATGATCCAAGATGATTGTAGAATCTTTTTGTTGATGCATATGATGTTTTACTTTTTGCATAACTGCATGATATCCAATTGTTGGATCGTCAGTGTATGGGCATAGTAGAACTGATTCATAGACTTCAATAAATATCTCATCTCTAATCACAGAGATTATTTCAGGTTTTTCAGATGTTATTCTTTTTGTAAAAGTAGTCTTACCAGAGCCACGTGGCCCCGAAGTTAAAACAACAGTGTTCATTATTGTCCTCCTTTAAGGTTTTTTGTTTCTAGTTAGGATATTACATTTTAAAAAATAAAAAACAAGTTGCATTCGTGGCGTTAATTCAGCTTTACGCATTGACAAATTTTAAATTAATATTATTGTCATTATGAAAACAAACATAGTACTTTTTATATCTCGATAGAATGTACTCAACTATTTAAGTCTGATAGAAAGCAGGCGAGGGAAATAATCCGTGAACAAAAAAGAACATAAGAAAAGACTTCTTGATGAAGGCATTTTTCCAGTATTAAAAATTGATAATGAAACAATTTCTGAACTTAAAGACTGGATTGTTACTAACAGGCCAGAAAGAAAAAAGTTTACAATACTGATTAATTCAACAGGTGGTTGTCCAACTCAAGTTGTTAGATTTGCCTCGCTAATTTCTATTTTAGGAAAAGAGGTCGAGATAACCGGTGTTGCTTTAGATACTTGCGGGTCGGCAGCTCTCGCTTTGTTGCAATGTTGTCATAAGAGGGTAGCCGTTGTTCATACCGGTTTCTTTATCCATCACATACAGACTAGGATTAGAATCAGTTGTCACTCTAAAGAGCTTCAAAAAATTTTTGATGACGAGATTGAATCTAGTCGATTATTGGAAGAAGAAATTGTAAAGCTTCAGTGCAAGAAGACTGGTCTGTCTAGAGATAAGTGGATGAAATTGGCAGATTATGGTGAAAAGGATATGGATACGCCAATATTCACCGACCAAGCTCTAAAGCTGGGGTTGGTTGATGAGGTTGTTGATTCCTATCCTTGTCTCTAGATAAAGCTAATCATTCTAAAATTCAAGACCTGTGCGTTTTTGCATAGGTCTTTTTTACTTATAAAAATCTAGAAAAAATGCTAAAATTTTATTTATGTTTGAAGACCCAACAAATAAAGTAGAACAGGTAAAATTACCTCAAGCTTTCAAAAAAGCAGAAGAAGTTATAGGCGAATACCAAATCGAACCACAAAGTTTTGATGATTTATATGATAAAGAACAAATTGCCAAAGATTTAGAATTTGTTTTAGAAAGAAAAAAGAAGTGGGCTAATCAGAGCTTTGAAATGCATGATGATGTTAATAAAAAATTAGCAACAGTTTTCGAGTCTATTATTTTCGATCAGGGAGAATCTTCTGAGTGGTTGGGTTCTAATGCGTTTTTGATAAAAACTTCTGAATATGACGACTTTAAAAACGGTGTAGATGCGGTTGCAGAATATGATATGGAAGAAGGAGTATCAAGGGTCGCTATGGCTATTGATGTTACTTTCAATCACAATATCCAAAAAAAGATTTCCAAAATAAAAGAAAATATTAGAAATGGAATTTTAACAGAGGTTAAGTATTTTGAATCACAGGTAGAAGACATTAGAGGCCAAATAAAAAACATCCCGCATATTATTGTTGGAGCGGATGTTGATACGGTTAGAGAACTTGCAAATGCATGGGTAGATGATGATAAAGAAGCATTAGCACAACACGGAGTGCAATTTCAATTTTTTGAAGAGGCGATATTGCAATGTAAATATTTTGCAGAATTCGCAGAAGCAAATGGACAAACAAAAATCAAAGAAAAATATAATTCTTTGCAAAGAGTTCTGGAAGCACAATTGAAAAATAAAAATCTAGAAGATAAAGGCACTAGAGATTCCTTCATGAAAGATTTTCAAAATTATTTTGATTTTTAGTTTTCTAAATAAAAGTTTGATTTTTAATTTATATACCTTATCATCTTAACTAGGTGGCCATTCATATCAAAGAATCAGCTTCTCGGTCGGCTTTTAAATAAGCTTGCGCAGTCTAATGTCACCCACTAGGCGCTGGTTCATCAAAAAACCGGTAAATAACATTGTGTAGCGTAATGAGAAATAGTTACACAATAATACCCCTCAACTCGGAAGTTGGGGGGTATTTTATTTGGTGATGTGTACCCCATTTAGTGGACACTTTTAGAACCCCTAACCCTGTGTTTCTAAAAGATATTCTTTGTATTCAACGGGGGTCATTTTA
>JAACPR010000021.1 GCA_009995365.1 Candidatus Parcubacteria bacterium
AAATATTAACAATGTTCTTACCTTTGGATGAGATCGTCGCAAAATATGAAAATAGATGGGTATCATCTAGTATTGAAGATATAGAAAGCACAACTGGTGTTGAAATTAGTAATGAGGAATCATTAACTGATGAACAAATGGATTATATTATTGATAGCTTCTCACAAGCATTTATCACTGATGCAAAACCAACAATAGATTCAGAAAAAGATGGGGATTACACAAAGATAATTTATTCAGCTGATTTCCAAACTCTTTTGAGCGCAGTAGAATTAGCTATAATAGATATTGATAACTATATGGGAGTCAGTGATTCAGATTTTGATGCTATGCAAAACGATCTAGAATCAGTTAACGGTACATTTAAACAGAGTATGTACGTTGATAATTCTATGGTTATAAATAGAATCGAAAACGAAATGTTATTAACTGACAATACATATGATCCTCCAACAAATATGAACTTGTACTTAAATTCTAATTATGATTACAGAGAAAATGTTGAAATAGAAGTTCCAAATTCAGATTTTACTATCGATGAATTGATGGGCGATGTAATGATGATGATGTTTATGGGTATGGATATGGGTATGGAAGATTCAGAAATGTCAGATGAAGAATGGGATTATTATTCAGATGAAGAAGAATTTCTTTATTATTAATAAAGAAATTCGTTGAATCAATTTATTAAAAAACACCTTTTGTAACAAGGTGTTTTTTAATAAAATAAAAGACAAATTGCAAAAGGATTATTTAATAGTTATCATATTATAAACAATGTCTAATTTACTCAGTGGAAATGAATATGGTGAACCTCTAAATAAAAGAGACGACATTCTTCATATCCATTTTTTAAATAGACATATACCGACTTGGTTTTCGTATGCTTTTTTGATTATCGTTACGATTTTCGTCGTTCTCCTGCTCTTGTTGTTTATTGGGAAAAAGGAAGTTAGAAATATTGTTATAGCTGATGCTAACGGCGAAAGGCAAGATGAATTTATTTATGGAAGTTGGCCAGCATTAGAAAATGAAGATTTTTTTAAAAAGACTAAAAATAAATTTATATCTCAGAATGCTGATTTTTTAGAGGTTGATTTATCAGATATGGTAATTAGATATTATGAAGATGGTCAATTAAAAATAGAAAAAACAGTTCTACACAAAGGTAAAGAAGGTTCTTGGTGGGAAACACCTGCTGGCTTATACAATATAAAGTATAAAACAAAAAACCATTTTTCTTCTTTTGGCCAAGTTAACATGCCGTATAGTATGCAATTTCAAGGTAATTTCTTTATTCACGGCCCAACAACATATCCAGATGGCACACCAACTAGCTCTGACTATTCAGGAGGGTGTATAAGGGTTGCTTTAGAGGATTTAAAAGAAATATATGCGGAAGTTGATGTAGGGACACCGCTACTTGTTTTTGAAGATTCCTTTAATGGTAATTATGAGAAAAAAGATTATGGAAATAAATTTCCAGTATCTGAAGGCGCTTCTTATATAGTTGCAGATTTAGAAAATAATTTTGTATTTGCAGAAAAAAACAGTGAGGAGATAAAATCAATTGCATCTATAACCAAACTGATGACGGCCTTGATTGCAGTCGAGTATATTAATATTGAAAAAGATGTAGTTGTAGACGAAAGTATGTTGGCGACAACCAGTATCCCGCGGTTAAAAGTCAATGATAGTTTTAAGGTTATTGATTTGCTATCTCTACTACTTTTAGAATCTTCTAATGAAGCCGCTCTAGCTATCGCAAATCCATTAGGTAAAACAGTTTTTTTAGATTTAATGAATAAAAAAGCAAAAGCTATTGGAATGAATAAAACTAAATTTGCCGATACTAACGGTGTTCTCTCTGAAAATAAATCAACAGCGCAAGATTTATTTTATCTAGCAAAATATCTTTACCATAATAGAAGTTTTATTCTTCATATGTCTATGGGTAATGAAAACAGGATAGCTTACGGGACTCCAGCTTTTTACGATTTAAATAACTTGAATGAAATTTCCGAATTATCGGATGAAATTGGTGGTAAGATTGGAATAAGTTCATCAGCACTAGAGACAATGTTATTAGTTACTAATGTCCAAATCGATAATGAAAGTCGACCAATAGCCATCGTTGTTTTAGGTTCTATAGATGTTAAAAAAGATATCGTAGAAATAGTTAATTATATCCAAAATAACTTCGAATTTAATTAGAATAATCAAGTCACTCTTCCAATCTGTTGAAAACTCTTAGTATGACGATCAAATTATAGTGTATAATTACATATTATGAATAAAACATTTTTTCAGCGGCATTAATAATTTTAATAGGAGGTTTAACATCGTATTTTATAACAAGAATTGCTTCAGTAAATGAAGGATTTATGATTGAAAAGTATTTTAACAATTCGATCTTAATTTTTGTTATTGTTTTGATAGCGCTTTCTGTTTCAGGTTTTGTTGTTTCAAAGATTAACAAGAACTAAATAACATTAATGTTCTTCAGTAACTCCATTTTTTCATCTTGGAAAAGTGGTCTGCTTTCACCGGTCTGTAATCCGGCTAATTGAATGTTCATAATTCTCAGTCTTTTTAGATTTTGAACTTGATACCCGAGAGCTATACACATTCTGCGGATTTGGTGTTTTTTCCCTTCAGTTAAAATTATTCTAAAAGATTTTGGTCCAGATTGAGTAATTTGAGCAGGCTTGGTTCTATATCCTTCGATATCAACTCCGTTAGACATTTTACGAATAAAATTTGATTTAATTTCTTTATCAACCCGAACAGAGTATTCTTTTTCATGCTCGTATTTTGGATTAAGCATTTTGTCGATTATCCTGCCATCATTAGTAAGAAACATCAGTCCTTCAGATTTTTTATCTAGACGACCAACAGGCGCTAATTTTTTGTTTGTAGGAAAAAAGTCATCAACGCTTTTTTCGCCTTCTTGTGGATTATGTGATACGACGCCAGTCGGTTTATTAAAAGCAAAGTATTCATAATTTTGCTTCATCTTTTTCATTTCGCTACCGACTTCAACTTTGTCATCTTTATTTACTTTTTGACCTAGAACCGCTAGTTTGCCGTTAACTTTGACTTGACCTTTTTCAATCATTTCATCAGCCTTACGACGTGAACAATAATTTTTTAGATAAAGGTATCGATTGATTCGAATCGGGTATTCAATTTCGTTTTGCATAACACTAATCTAACAGATTTTTACTTTTTGTATATCTTTATGGATAGTTTTAGAAATGTTATTGGAATCTTTATCGTTGTCTGTCGCGTCGGTTTTTTAACAAGTTGGTTTCGCAATCGACGAAAATTTTATAGAATGTAATAAATGTCTGATAGAAATTTGATAGAAGAAGCAAAAGAAGAAAGTTTGAATCTTTTAAAAAGCCTTATCACCCCTAGAGGTTTTGTTGCTTCTTCTAATGATATAGATAACTACAAAAGAGTCTTTTCGCGTGATGGGATAATTGCTGGAATTTCATCAATCAAATTCAAGGAGCCTGAATTAGTTGAAGCCTTTAAACAGACTTTGATTACCCTCAAAAGAAATCAAGACAAGACGGGGAGAATACCGAGTAATGTTTCCCTAGACGAAGAAAGTGTTAGCTATGGAACAACAGTAGGTCGAGTCGATTCTAGTATTTGGTATGTCATTGGGTGTTGTTTTTATTATTTGGAAACAGGTGACAAGGATTTTCTCGAGGAAATGTCTGAATCTGTCGACAAGACTTTTTTCTATTTAGAATGTTTAGAATTGAACGGTCGCGGGCTACTTTATATCCCACCAGGAGGCGATTGGGCAGATGAATATATAAACGAAGGTTATGTGTTATTTGATCAAATGCTCTATCTATTCGCCTCGGAATTTTATTATAAAGTTTTTCGCAAAGCGGAAACTCAAGACAAGATTAATCATTTGAAAAAGCTTATCAAAACGAATTTTTTTCCTAAAGAAGAAAATTTGAAAAGTGAGTTTATTTATCAGTCAAAACTTTTTGAAAAGATTATAGAAAAATATGAGACCTGCGCGCCGATTGCTTCTTTCTCTGCTTTTGGAGCAAATTATTATTATGACCTATTTGCAATTTCACTTCTTTTTAATTCTGACTTATTAGAAAGAGATGAGCAAAAAGAGATTGTGAATCATCTGAACGAAACTTTTGGAAGTGATTTGCCAGTTTATCCTGCATTTTATCCAACTATCGATGAAAAAAGTCCGGATTGGCAAAAACTTAATAATAATTATATTTTCAGATTCAAAAATAAACCGAATGAGTACCACAATGGTGGCCTTTGGGGAGTTGTTCATGGCTTTTATTTAGGATCGTTGGATGATGTTGAAGAGGGGCAAATTTTGGACTTTGCTAAAATTCTCGAAAGAGATAATTACAAGTTCCCGGAATTTTATCACGGACTTACTTTGGAAGGGATGGGAACTAGCAAGTTAGGATTTACTGCCGCGGGTTATTTGTTGGCTTATCAGAATTTTATTAATAAGAGTAAACCACTAGAAATATGATTATAGTTTGTGATTTAGATAGAACGCTCGTTCCAAATGGAGCAGAAGAATATGACGGTAGTTTGGAGGAATTTTATGAGAGAGTCTCAGGATTGAGAGATGCTGTGTTGGTTTATGCAACAGGCCGTAATTTAGAATTATTTAAAGAAGCTGAAAAAGAATATGGAATTAGAAAGCCAGATTATTTTATAGGTTCTGTCGGAACCGAAGTTTACAAAAACCAAAAAAACTTTTTTACAAGAAAAAATAAATTGGTGGCATATCCAGAATGGAATAACTATGTCAAAGACAAGCATCCTAATTGGGATAGAGAATTAATAGTTCAAGATATTGATGAAATTTTAAATGAGGAAGAATTTTATTTGCAAGAAGAGTCGGTGCAAAATGAAAATAAAATTAGTTATTATCTGAGAGATGAGAAGAAGTCAGATAATATCATCCAAGCTATTTCGGAATACATTAATCAAAAACAAATCAGAGCCGAAGTTGTATACAGTTTTGATCCTCATAAAAATTTAGGCCTAGTAGATGTTTTACCAAAAGACGCTACTAAATTGGGTTCTTTGGAATTTTTAATTGAAAAATTAGGAGAGAGTCCTGAAAATGTTGTTTATTGTGGTGATAGTGGGAACGATCTTTTGCCACTGACATCTGGGATTAAATCCGTTTTGGTTAAAAATGCTCGGGCTGATGTAAAAGAGAAGGCTATGCAAATCGTCGAGCAAAAAGGTGTTAGCGACAAGCTGTATATCGCAAAAGGTGGTGATAGATTAAATGGGAATTATTCTTCTGGCGTTATTGAGGGTCTCGAGTATTTTGGTTTTCTAAAGTAGCTTCTTGGTTTTTATTTTTTGAAAGATTTGATAGTGAGGTTTTTTCCAAATATTTTTCTACTTTGTCTGTTTTGATTCCTAATCTGCCGAGTAGCTTAATGAATTTCAAGTCGTATTCTAAGATGTGCAATCCGATAAAGAATAGCAAGAAAAAGGGGACAAGAGGGATTGGAATTACCCAACCAAATGCTCCAATAATTAATATTACCCAGCCGATAGTTTTTCTTATTAATCTATTTAGGAATTTCATGTTTCAATCATACAATAATAACGCTCAAATAAAAACTGCCCGACTAATCGTCGGGCAGGGGGGTTATGGTATGTCGGTAATGTCTGGAAGGTTTATAGCAAAAGAAGCTTCTCTTACTGTTATTCCTTTGTCAGAAAAAACTTCAGCAAATTCTTTAAAATGAGATTCTACTATTATTTGTAGCTCACTGGTTCTTCGCATGATGAACGCGCCGAATTTGAATTCAGTAATTTCACCTGTAGTGAAAAAATAAAAATCTGCAGTATCTTCTGTTTCAACATGGAATATTTTGAGGATTGATTTTCTCAAAAATTCATGCTGATGGTGGTCGAGTTCAGGGAATATTTTCTCTTTTTCTTTTGGCATAACTTTTCTTTCTTTGAAGGTTCAAATTAAGGTTCGATTGTTGATTTAAGCTTTACATTACTGATAAAATTGCTCTTGTCAACAAAATTTTGTATATTTCAAACCTAGCCGTTATAGCTCAGTTGGTAGAGCACACCCATGGTAAGGGTGAGGTCATCGGTTCAATCCCGATTAACGGCTCATTAAAAAAACTGTTAGAATAAAAGAAATGAATGAAGATAAAAAACAAAATTCTGAATTAGATAAAAAAACACAAATCAAAAATCGCATTTCAGAAATCGAGCAGAAAATGTCGGAACCTGATTTTTGGCAAGACTCTTCAAAGGCGCAGGAAGTAATAAAAGAAATGCAAAATCTAAAAGATGAGCTGGAAGGGGTTGGTAAATTTGACAGGGGTAATGCGATTTTGAATATCTTCTCTGGTGTTGGTGGAGATGACGCAGAAGATTTCGTTAGAATGCTAATGGAGATGTATATAAAATTTGCGAACATCAAAGGGTGGCAAATTAATTTTCTTGATGAGAGCGCAAACACAGAAAGCGGTTATAAAACAATTACTTTTGAAATTGTCGGTAAACAAGTGTATGGAACTTTGAAAAACGAATCAGGAGTGCATCGTCTTGTTAGAAAATCACCTTTCAATTCGGCCGGTAAGAGACAAACTAGTTTTGCTATGGTCGAGGTAATGCCAGTCTTTGAAAAGCAAAACGATCGATCAGATTTAAAAATACCAGAAGATGAGCTTGAGGTTTCATTTACAAAATCATCCGGTCCAGGGGGTCAAAATGTTAACAAAAGGGAAACTGCAGTGAGAATTATCCACAAGCCAACAAATATTTCTGCCTTCGTTTCTTCAGAGAGAAATCAGGCACAAAATCGCGAAAAGGCTATGGAAATTGTATACGGTAAGATCTACAACCTTAGAAAAAAACAGGAAAAAGAGGCTGAAAAAGCAAATTCGATATCTTCTACAACTCAGGCAAAATGGGGAAGTCAAATTCGCTCTTACGTTCTGCATCCTTATAAGTTAGTAAAAGACCACAGAAGTAATTATGAGTCCAGTGATGTAGATTCTGTATTAAATGGTAGAATAGAAGAATTCGTAGAAAGCTTAAAAGAAAATTAAGATGATATATTTCGAAAAAGTTTCAAAAATTTATTTTGACAATACAAAGGCCCTTGATGAGGTCACATTAAAAATAGAACCTAACGAGTTTGTATCAATCGTTGGTCATTCAGGTGCTGGAAAAACTACACTTATTAAAATGTTGTTAGCAGAAGAAACGCCGACAGAAGGAAATGTTTATTTTGGTTCGTTAGATGTTCATTCTTTGAACAAAAAAAAGATAAACAAGCTTCGTCGAAAAATCGGGACAATTTTCCAAGACTTTCGTCTTTTGCCCCATAAAAATGTTTATGAAAATATTGCGTTTGCGATGGAGGCTGCTGGAAAAACTGATGAAGAAATCGCTGCTGATGTTCCGCATGTTCTAGAACTTGTCGATTTACCTAAAAAGGCTTGGAATTTTCCACATGAATTATCTGGTGGTGAGCAACAACGCGTAGCGATTGCTCGTGCGATTGTTAACCAGCCTGATGTTATTGTGGCAGACGAACCGACCGGGAACCTTGACCCTCTTAATGCATATGATGTTGTGCAAATTCTGAAAAAAATTAACGATCTCGGAACAACAGTTATAATGACAACGCACAACAAAGGGATAATTGATGAAATAGGCAAGCGTGTCATTACCATGGAAGATGGTAAGATTATTAGAGATGATGCCAGTGGAAGGTATGCAATTTAATTTTAAGTAAAATCATAAAATGTTTTGGTTAAATTTCAAAAGAATAATTAGATCAGGTTTCGTAAATTTTTGGAGAAGCGGAATAGTTTCTCTATCAGCTATTTTAGTGATGGTTGTAACTTTATTTATTATAAGTTCCGTTATTTTTGGAGGAGCTTTACTAGATCACACACTAGAAGAATTAAAAGATCGCGTCGATGTTAATGTTAATATTTCAACAAATGTCATAGAAGATGATGTCTTGGCTTTAAAAACTCAAATAGAGAATTTACCAGAAGTTGCACAAGTAGAATATGTCTCTTCAGAAGAAGCACTAGAGCGATATAAAGAGCGTCATGCCGATGATCAAAAAATTCTAGCAGCGTTAGATGAATTGGAAGAAAATCCTCTTGGTGCAGTTTTAAATATCAAGGCAAAAGACACTTCACAATATGAAAGCATCCAACTTTTCTTAGAACAAAATTATCCAGAAGGGCAAACAGATTCTATTATCGAAAATGTAAACTATGCTCGTAAGGAAGCTGCTATAAATAGTTTGAATTTAATAATTAATACGGGTGAAAAATTCGGAACTTTGCTGACAGCAATATTTGTTATTTTGTCTGTGATTATTACTTTGAACACTATCCGTTTAGCTATGTATATTTCTCGTGATGAGATCAAGGTCATGAATTTAGTTGGAGCAAATCATAGTTATATTAGTGGGCCTTTCATTGTAACGGGATGTATTTACGGAATCGTTTCTGCTATCTTTGTTTTGATTTTGCTTTACCCGATAACATTCTATATTGGTCCACAAATAGCACCCATATTTTTTGATCTTAATCTCTTTAGTTATTATGTAAGTAATTTTGGGCAGTTATTCCTTATTCTATTTGTTGCCGGTATTGTAATTGGCGCGATCTCTAGTCTCTTGGCCGTTAATCGGTATCTTAAAAAAAGAAAATAATTCATTAAAAAATGTCTAGTGAAAATAAAGAAGAATTTTTAAAGTTCCCAGAAGGTTTTTTGTGGGGAGCAGCGTCGGCTTCATATCAAGTAGAGGGCGGTATTAATAACAACGACTGGGCAAAGGCAGCGCGCGAAACAGGCAAGGTCCCACCCGCCGACATCTCCTGTGATCACTACAATAAATACGAACAAGATTTTGATATTGCAAAATCATTAGGACAAAATTGCCAGAGAATTTCAATCGAATGGTCTCGCATAGAGCCGGCTGAAGGCAGATTTGATCAAAACGAAATACAACATTATAGAAAAGTTTTACAATCCCTTCGCGACAGGGGACTTAAACCGTTTGTGACATTATGGCATTTTACTCTGCCAACTTGGTTTTCTGATAATGGTGGATTTGAACGAAAAGATGCTCCAGAAATTTTCGCTAAATATTGCTCTTTTGTTACTAGTCAGCTCGGTGATTTATGTGATAATTTTTCTACTATGAACGAACCGTTGGTAGTTTCAGGAATTGGCTATCATCGTGGTAAATGGCCACCGTTCAAAAAAAGTAAATTAAAGACTATCAAGGTTGTCAAAAATTTAATCAAATCACATAATCTAGCATACAAAGAGATAAAAAAAGAGAACCCAAGATTGGAGGTAGGTGTTGTAAAGCATAATATTAATTATGTCTCCAATTGGAATCCTATAAATAAAATTATCTCTAGTGTAGTAGATTATTTTTGGAATTATTATTTTTTAAAAAAAACTCTTGAAAATACAGACGCTATTGGAATCAATTATTACACTAGTCGATTTTTTGGAGTTAAAAACGATGTGCCAAAAAATGACATGGGTTGGCCACTTAATCCAGAAGGATTAGAAAAAGTTTTGATAGACTTGAAAAAATATAACAAACCTATATACATCACAGAGGCAGGAATAGCTGATGAAAAAGATCAATACCGGGCTGATTATATTCGTGGCTTGGTCAAATCAACTTATGGAGCAATTCAATCAGGTGTCGACATTCGCGGTTTTATGTATTGGTCAATTTTAGATAATTTTGAATGGGCGGAAGGTTTTTGGCCAAGATTTGGACTAGTCGAAATAGATTATGATTCTCCAGAGAAAAAAAGAACCATCAGACAAAGCGCTTTTGTTTATAAAGATATTTGTGAAAGTAACGGTTTAAAGATAAAATAAGAGTATGCCAACATGGTTACTCATTGTAATTATAGCTCAATTTTTTTATGCAATTTCTGCTATAGTAGATAAGTTTATTATCACATCAAAAAAGGTTTCTAAGCCTTTTATTTATGCTTTTTATGTAACCATCCTTTCTACAATTCCAATACTACTTTTCTTTTTCGGTGGATTACAAGTTGGTGGATTTACATTTCCATCTTTCGAAAATGTCAGTCGCCCAACAATTTCTTTGATGTCTATGGCGCTTTTGTCAGCTTTTGCTGGTTTTCACGCTCTTGTTTCAATGTATTCAGCTCTCCGTGAAGCTGACGCCTCTGATGTTATTCCTGTAATTGGATCAGTCAGCGCAGTCGGGACACTTCTTTTAAGCTATCTCGTTCTAGATGATGTTTTGACTAATCATTTTATGATTGCTTTGGGTTTTCTAGTCTTAGGAACCACTTTAATATCAAGACTTCGTTTTAATAAAGAAGTTTTTCTCTTTACACTTCATGCTGGAATTTTATTTTCTATAAAGGCAACTGTTATCAAAAAAATGTTTGTCGACACATCATTTGATCAAGCTTTTTTCTGGACTAGAATTGCTTTGTTATTTTTTATCTTGTCACTAGTTTTGGTTCCTCGTTATGTTAGTAAGATAAAATTTAATACTAAAAAACAAAAAGCCAGTGGCGGTTTGTGGGTTGTCGGAAATGCGATTATTGGTGGGGTGGCAGCGTTTATGACATTAAAAGCAATCGATCTCGGTAATGTTACACTAGTTCAGGCACTCGGTGGTTTGCAATTTATATTTTTGATTTTGATTTCATTCTTTTTTGGTAAGTTTACCCCAAAGCCGTTTGGAGAAAATAACAACATGAGAGATATTATTCAAAAAATTATTTCAATCACATTGGTTGTAATAGGATTTTATTTCTTATTTATGTAGAGTATGTTTTTGAAAATAATAAAAAGCAAAATAACTATAACAGTATCAATATTGGCTCTAATTTTTATAATTGGCTGGAATTGGCCTTCAAAAGCTTTTGAATATGATTATGGTGTGACTTTCAGTTCAAAATATGCCAGAGAGTTAGGAGTTGATCCAAAAGCTGTCTTTGATTCTATGGTTAACGAGCTAGGTATTAAAAAAGTTAGATTAGTCGCTTATTGGGATGAGATTGAAAAAGTTCAAGGGCAATATGATTTTAGTGACTTAGATTGGCAAGTCGAAAGGGCTGAAGAATTGGGTCTAGATGTTATTCTCACCGTCGGGCGACGTGTTCCTCGTTGGCCAGAATGTCATAACCCCAAATGGATTCAAGATAAAAGTTGGGATGAAGAAAAATCAGAATTGTTAGTCTATATGATAGAAGTAGTTAATCGCTACAAAGATAGTTCTGCAATCAAAATTTGGCAAGTCGAGAATGAGCCTTTTTTGACGGTTTATGTTCCAGAGATTTGTGGTTCAGAATTAGACAAAAACTTATTAGATCGTGAAATTGAACTAGTTCGACAATTAGACGAGCAAGATCGTCCAATCCTAACAACCGATAGTGGTAATCTGGGCTCTTGGTGGGGAGCATACAAAAGAGGTGATATGTTCGGTTCAACTTTCTATGTTTATTTAGCTAACGAAACAATCGGCGGTTTTAAAACGATAGTTAACCATAATTTTTATAAATTTAAACATTTGTTAATGAAAATTTTTCATGGAGACAAACCAATTTATTTAATAGAGGTTTCTATGGAGCCTTGGTTAACGGAATCTATACCAAATACTTCTATTGAAGACCAATTGAAATTTATGAATGTCGATAGACTTGAAAAAGTAATTGAAATGTCTGCAAAAACTAATTTTGATGAGCAATATTTGTGGGGGGTTGAATGGTGGTATTATTTGAGAGAAAATGGACATCCTGAAATTTGGAATTATCTTGATGAAAGAATTTTTGATGGAGAAACAAAAGTTGAGGAGTCACAAGAATAATATATAATGAGTATATGTATATAGCTTGTGATATTGGAGGAACAAAATTTAGAGTAGCTAGATCAGAAAACTGTGTAGATTTTGATGAACCTATAATAGAAGAAACGCCAGATAATCCAAAAGAGGGAATTGAATTTATTATAGAAACAATTAAAAACGTAGCGAGTGGAAAACAAATAAAAGCTGTTTGTATAGGTATTGCGGGTGTTCTTGATCAGAGCCATCGTCAACTTTTAAAATCACCACATCTGCCTGAGTGGGAGAGGATTGCCTTAAAAGAAAAATTTCAAAATGGTTTAATTAACTTAGGAGAAAATAACCAAAGCCCGAAAATTTACATTGAAAATGATACAGATATCGTTGGTTTAGGTGAAGCAGTTTCTGGCGCCGGGCGGGGGTTTGAAATTTGCACATACATCACAATCTCTACTGGCATCGGCGGAGTCAAAATAACTAACGGTCGATTTGAAAAAAACCGATTTGGTTTTGAGCCTGGTTTTCAAATTATAAATAATGAAACAGGTGAAAATTTTGAAGACCTTTGTTCAGGAACTGCAGTTGAGAAGAAATTTAACATGCACCCAAAAGATGTTGCACAAACAAATGATTGGCAAGAAATAGAAAAAAACATTGCAGTCGGACTTCACAATTCGATTATTCATTGGTCACCCGATGTATTAGTTATTGGTGGGTCAATGTCAAAGGATTTAGATGCTGAAAGGATGAGAGATATGATTGCCTCTTTGATGAAAATCCATCCTGAATTACCAGAGATTCGTATTGCTGAATTAGGTTCAATAGGTGGAATCCATGGGGGCCTTGCTTTTTTGAAAGAAAAGTTTGATTTATAAGATATTAATGTTTAATATAAAAGTATGGAAAAATTTAACCCAAACCAAGAGGTAAAAGTAGATTATGGAAAAGAGGAATTAAAAGATCCAGCTCTGACTGAAATTATTTCAGCCCTTGATGATTCAAACGAAAACGCTCAAAAAATAAAAAACTTAGACAATATAAGTCTTAACTGTTTGTTAGATGTTGCCAATAGATCAGAGGTGCCATTAGAAGTATTTTTACCTGAAATTGTTGAGAACGAGCAAATGTCTGAAGAATTTTTTAAGCTTGTCAAAGAATATACAGAAATAGATAAAAGATATAATCAGACAACTAATGTGCCAGAAAGAGAAGAATTAACTGCGCAAAGAAAACCTATTGTAAGTAGATTTTCGGAGATGTTTGATTTAATTTAAGTACTTATTAATACTTATTGCCAGATCGTCTAATGGTAGGACGACCGGTTCTGGTCCGGTTAATCTTGGTTCGAGTCCAAGTCTGGCAACACTCAAATGAAAATATTTATAAAATAAGGTTCTCATCATCACTTAAATTTGTTATGGTGTATAGGTAATAAAAAGTTTTACGAATTAAATTATCTTAACAATTATGAAAAAACAAAGTGTATTTATTTTAGTCGCTGCTATATTAATACTAGGAATCGGATTTTTTCTAGCATCTTCGTCTGATGATGGGCAAAATGCACAAAATCAAGATATTGCCGGTCAAAATGATGATGTGGTGGCAGTAGTTAATGGAGAAGAAATAACAAGAGTAGACCTTGATGTAATAACATCACAAGTTGCGCTCCAACAAGGTATTGATATTGCTGAAATTGACGAACAAACGCAAAATCAAATTGAATCTCAATCAATAGAAGCAATCGTTAACCAAACTCTTCTTGGGCAAGTAGCAGAAAATTCAGAAGTTGATGTGCCAGAATCTGAAATTGATAATCAAATTAATATGATAAAAGAACAATTTCAATCTGAGGAAGCTTTCCAAGAAGCACTTGCAATGGAAAATGTGACAGAAGAAGAATTAAGAGAGCAAGTTAGAGAAGGTTTATTAATTGAAACTTATTTGGAGCAAGAATTATCTTTGTCAGAAACAGCCGCAACAGAAGAGGAAGTTACACAGGCTTATGAACAAATTACGTCTGCAAATCAAGAAATAGGCACACTTGATGAGATTTTTGAACAAATTGAAAATATAGTTATACAGCAAAAAAATAGTGAAGCGATAAATCAATTAATACAAGAACTTCGCGATGGTGCTGAAATTCAAGTGTTAATATAATTTCCAGTTAGTTATTTTAGTAAGAAAAACTTTACTTTAATTTTCAACAAGTTATAATAAAGACAAGCTAAATTAGCTTGTTTTTTTTATTAATAATTAATTTTTTATCTATGATTTCAAAAATAAAACAAAGTCCTGTATTCTTGGTTAAATTGGCTCTTGCGGTTGCTTTTATTATGCATGGTGCTTCCAAACTTTTAAATATAGGTGGAACAGCTGAATTCTTACAGATGTCAGCTATGGTTGTAGTTATTATCGGCCTTCTAGAAGTACTTGCTGGTGTTGGTATACTGTTTAACCAAACTGCAAAATATTCTGCATATGTGATTGTTGTTATAATGCTAGGCGCAATTTCTATGATGAAATATAAAATGGGATATCTAGGAGGGTATGAATTAGATATTGCATACATTGCTATGGCGTTGACTGTTGCTCTAAGTGTCGGATGCAAGTGTGAAGATGGAACTTGTGAAGTAAAAGATGAGCAAAGTGAACGAGTTCAACAAGAAGAAAAATTAGGACAAGATTTAGAATAATTTTCTAATAATTTGTATCTAATAAAAAAGAGACTCGGCAACCGTCGAGTCTCTTTTAGTTTTGTGATAAGGGCATGATTTTAGTTGGTTGGGATGAATAATCCTGTTGCGCATCCAATCGTATTATTCCAATTAGTTCCACGATTAATATAATCAAAAACTAATGTTTTTCCGTCATTATCTAAATAAAAGACTGGGGAAGAGTCGAAATTATAATCTCCATTGGGACTATAATCATCTCCTATGCAGCAAATTCCCATCTCGTCTTTTGATATTAGTATGTCCGGATGCGTCAGTATTATGAGAGATACGAGAAAGGTGCTAAGACCAAATCTGTTTCTCTGCTCACTGAGACGTCTAGCTTTGCCAGGTGTCAGACCATATAGAATAGTTCCTAATTGAGCAGGGTAGACGATAACATGATTATCATTTTGATCCTCACAAATTATATCTAATATCCCATTACACATAGAACCAGGCCTAAGGTGTTTAGCTGACATTTGGTTCGACAGTTTGTTTTTGAAGGGTCGGTTTTCTGAAATCGTTTCAAAAACCATTTTAACCGCTTCTTCATAACAATCTGACAAAAGAGCAAAGTCCGCTCCAACAAAATAAGATTCAGAATCTATTGGCAACGCTTTGTCTTGTGTCTGAAAAGAAAGTTCAAAACTACGAAAAGTATCAAAATACTTTTTAAGTATCATGAATTGTTTTTTTGTATCTCGAATTTTGAATTTTCTGAAAGCTTCATTCGGTATAAATCTCTGTCTCATTTTTTCCTCCTTTCTAATTTTAATGTTCATGACTTTGAAACGTCAAAGTCTTCTATCTTTATTAGAACAGGAATATAGTAAAATGACAAACATTGATTTTTTGGTAATTTATGTTATAAATTACAACTGAATCATACCTAGAAACAAAACCCAAAACAGAAAACCCAGAAAAGAAAGAAAAAATGAAAACAGAAATGACAAATTTCCCGTCACAGAGAATAGGAATTGTTCCTTACTCAGCAAATAAAGAGATGAAAAGAGACCTAGAGGGTCGCTGTGGTCCGAAAATCTTTGAAAACCCAGATCGATGCGGTTTCCCAGATATTGGAAGCATAATGTCTGACAGCAGAGTTATCAGGCAGGATTACTTCAATTGTGATCCGTGTGAGATAACCGTCAGATTGGTTAACCCTCGAGATGTCGGGGTAATAAGGGGTGAAACATTTCACCAGTTTTCGATGAGGATGAAAAGTGAATACGACTTGAAAATGTTGCCGACAGGCGCATTTCCGGCTCTATGCACTAATTTCAACTCGCGACTGTTCCAAAAACAGACCGTTTTGACTAAAATCTTTCAACTTAAAATAGGGAATATGTGGGTTCATGCTGTTGTCACCCTGATAAAAGGTTTCAACAACTTACCACAAATTCAATTTATTCAATTTGATGTTGAAAGGGAGTTGAATACTGATTTTAATTATTTATTTATGGATAGTTAGAATTTGTCCGCGACCCCTTCGTCCACGACCTTGTCTATGATCTTTTTTACAAAATTCCGTCTTTAGATAGACGGAATTTTTTTATGGGTATTTCAATTTTAAAAGTGGACCCTTTGTCTATTTCACTTTCTATTTTTATATAACCATCTAAATCTCTGATTATTTTTCTCGTCGTTTTAAGCCCTATACCAAAACCTTTCTTCTTTTTTGAGTATCTATTCTTAAAAATATTTTTAGCTTCTCTCTCTGTCATTCCACATCCGTTATCAGAAAAAGATATTTCAAATGTTTTTTGTGTTTTAGATATTCTTATTGAAATTTTTCTTTTTCTGCTGTCGGTAATATTTTCAAAAGAATCTATAGAATTGGAAAGTAGATTCATAATTAGTTGATAAAATTTTATCTTGGGGATCTTAATGTTTATATTGTCTTCCTCTATTATGACTATAGATACTCTATTTTTTTGAGCTTTATAATAATTTAAAGAGATTATTTCCTTTATTTCATTATTAATGTTAATTAATTCTGCATCATCATTTTCTATTAAATTTTTTTGAAAAAGCCGTATTAACTTTATAATTCGATTATTTATTTTATTTATTTCTTCAATATCGCTTTCTAAATTATCTTCTTTCAGATACCCCTCTTTTAATATTTCAAGCTGTAATAAAACGCTAGATATTGGATTTAATATGTCGTGTAGAAATTCATGAGATATTTTGCCAAATTGAGCAAATCTTTCAATTTCACAACTCCTTTCTTTTTTAAGTCTTATTTTGTTGATTATTAACTCTCTCATTTTTTTCTAAAGAAATTATTTATTTTATAACCTCGCCCCGGAATATTTTGGATAATTTTCTTTTGAGGATCTCCAATCTTGGTTCTGATATTTCTTATATGAGCCTCTATAGTATTTGAAAAAGGATTTATATTCGATTCCCATACCAATTCCATAATCATCCCTCGAGACACCACTTGCCCAATATTTTCGATTAGTAGATTAAGTAATGAAAATTCTTTTCTTGTTAAGTATATTCTTTTGTTATTTTTTCTTATTTCGCAACTTTCAGAATTTATTTCTAAATTTCCAACTTTGACTACTTTATTTTTGATTGCTTCCGGTCTTCTACATAAAGCTTTGATTCTAGATTTTAATTCTTCAAAAGAAAAAGGTTTTATCATATAATCATCGGCTCCGGTTTCTAATAATTCTATTTTAGAATTTACATCAGATTTGGCTGACAATAATAAAACGGGAGTTGTAACTCCCGCGTTTCTAATTTCTCTACAAACTTGATTCCCCATTTTTTTGGGTAAAACGTTATCTAATATTATTAAATTATATTTGTTAATTCTGGCAAAATAAGAGCCTCGATCACCATCGGATACATCATCAATTATGTAACCTTCGGCTTCGAGGCCTATTCGCAATACATTTCTGACTGAAATGTTGTCCTCAATGATTAATATTTTCATTGGGATTTATTTTTATCAAAAAGATTTTGTAAAAGCAACTTTACAAAAACTTAAAAAGTGTGGAAATAATTTTAGAAAAAATTTATTATGTTAAGATATAACTATGAAAAAAATAATATTTTACTCAAAAATAGGATGTCCATGGTGTGATGAAATGAGAAAATTCTTGGAAGACCAAGCGTTAGATTTCGAAGAAAGAGAAGTCTTGGAGAATTCAAATCATTTTGAAGAAATGAAAGTTAAGTCAGGTCAATCAAAAGCCCCGACATTAGATATAGATGGAGAAATATATGCTGATGTTGGTGTAGAAGATGTCAAAAAACTTTTTTAACTTTCACTAAAAATACAAACCACTCAACACAAAAAATAACTAAAATATGAATTGGTTTCGGCTTCAGTTATATTAAATCGAAGCCTGCAAAGATTCAAATTTTAGTTATTTTTTGTGTTGAGTTATTTAGTGTCTTTGATTGATAGACTAAAGAATATCCCAATAAAACAAATGATTCCAAGAACTAGGAACAGGTAATTTAGCTCGAAGAAAATTAATAAAATAGAAGCAAAGATAGGGCTTATTATATACACAATAGGTCTCATTGCTCTATAGAAACTAATAATGTTTATGCTATCGTCGTCAACTCTCTTGAATATATGAGTCTCGTTTGTGACTTCGACTAGACTAGCTCCGATTCGTCCAATAAACAAAATTGTTGCCCAGAAGAATAAAGAATCTGTACCAACAAAAAATGCCATAGACGCAGTTGCCGATCCTAGTATTATCAGTCCTATGGTCATTATCTCTTTTTCTCCGATGTATTTATCAGAAACTAATCCTATAGGAATTTGGAGAATTATGAAAGATACCAGGGCAATACTTATTATCAAAGTTACTTCACTAATTGAAAATCCGATTGTCTTTGTTAAGAAAATTGGAAAGTAAATGACCATCCATGAATAGAAAAACCTTAGAACGAAATTAACTGAGAAAGTCATCCTTAAATCTTTATTGCTGTATATTTCTAGAAAAGTATTCCATAAACTAATTTTTTTGTAATAAGTATCTTTGAAATTACTTAAAAATCTTATTGTCATAATGAAAACTGGAATCAAAAGAAATAGGCTTAAGATATAAACCTTTCCTGCTTCAACAATATCTGTGATTAAGATTCCTGCAATAAAAGGACCTATTATAAGGGCCATATTTATTGCAGTTAGTGAAATTCCTCTAACCCCGCCCGTTTCTTCATTTTTAGTTAAGTGTTCTAGAAAAATATCAAAATTTAAAAAACAAATATTTCTAGCAATAAATCCCATAACATAAGCACCAATAAACAAATAAGGCCAAATACCGCTGCTAAATAATAAGCTAAATGACAGAATGATTAAACTTAATAAATCTAAAGTTAGAAAGAATAAAAAAGTCTTGTAATTTCCTTTTATTTGTAGAACTCTTCTGATTAGAATAAAACAAATAAGAGCTATTATTGAAGCGGCAGAGAAAATATAACCAACAAAATCACTGTGAACAAATTGTTCTAGAAAAGTAGAGTTTATGTATGTTGCTGGGGCAGCATGTAATGCAAAAAGAAATATCAAAAGGTAGATAACAAGCTTCGGCATTTCTTTTTTGGAAAATGATACTGTCGGATTTATAATTTGCATTTACGTATTGTATCAAAAAAAATTTATTTTTTTTTGATCTATCAACAGTTTGTTAAAAGTTTTATCTTTAAACTAAACTCCGATGATTACAGGAATTACTAGAGGTTGCTTTGCAGTTTCTTGGAATAAGTATTTACTTAATTCATCTGAGATTTTTTTCTTTATTTTGTCGAAATCAACAGGGCCTTTCTTTTTGGCGATTTCATCTTCGATAATTTTTTTAGTTATAAATCTCGCTTTTCGAAGCAAATCTTGTGATTCACGAAGATATACGAAGCCGCGAGAGATTATATCTGGGGATTTCTTTAATTTACCAGTTCTAACTTGAACGCTGGCGACTACAACAAATATTCCTGCTTCGGCTAGTAACTGTCTATCTTCTAGAACGACATCCTGAATAGTTCCAACAGCAGTTCCATCAACTGTCACTGGATCATGTGGTGCGCGCATAGATAGCTTTTCAATCTTTGAACCATCCTCGTTGATATCAATTATTGAACCATTGTCTGGAACAATAATATTTTGTTCTGGAACTCCTAAGGACTGAGCCATTTCACCATGCTGTTTTAGCATGTAATGATTACCATGAACCGGAACAAAGAATTTATAAGGGATTTGTTCGTGGATCCATTTTAATTCATCTCTGTTACCGTGTCCTGAAGCATGAACATCAGAATCAAGATATGTAATAATTTTAGCATCAGATCTATAAAGCTTGTCTTTTAACTTAACAACAGACGCGTGATTTGTAGGGATAATTGAAGAGGAAAGTAAAATCGTATCTTCTTTGCGAAGCTTTACATGTTTATGATCTCCTTTAGCCATTCTCATTAGTGCAGCGAATTCTTCACCTTGGGCACCTGTTACAAGCATGATTAATTTATCGGGTGGAATATTTTCGATCTCTGATACTGGCTCGACATTGTTTGTTTTTAGAAGTTCTAGATGCTTAACAATTTCTAGGTTAGATTTCATACTTCTTCCTTCTACGATAACTTTTTTGCCATACTTGTCGGCTATATTTATGATAGCTAATATTCTTTCAACCTGAGAAGCAAAAGTTCCGATAATAAGTCTCCCGTGTGTATCTTTGATTATTTTTTCAATATTTTCAACGACGACATTTTCTGAAATAGAGAATCCTGGCTTTTCAATGGAAGTAGAGTCCATTGTTAAAAGTAAAACATTTCTGTCTTTAAATCTTTTGTATTGTTCAACTTCTTCTTGTGTGGGAATTCCGCCAATGTTATCTACACGAACATCTTCAACAATAACAACATCACCCAAATGAGTATTGATAATTATTCCCATAGAGTCAGGAATTGTGTGGGAGATAGCAAAAGTCTCCACTCTTAAGTCACCGACGGTTACAACTTCGTCTCCGTCAATAATTCTCATATCAGGTTTTGGTAAGTGTGGGAAATCCTCCATTTTTTTAAGAATCATAATTGCACCGAACTGACGAGAATAAATAGGTGGGTTACCTAATTTTTCTAATACAAAAGGAATAGCACCAATATGATCCAAGTGACCATGAGTTATGAAAATTCCACGAATTCTGTCTTTCTTGTCTTCAAGGTATTTTGTATTTGGAATAAGATAATCGATACCAGGAGTTGTATCGTCTTTAAATTGTAATCCAGAATCAACAATTATTATGTCTTTTCCGATTTCTATCGCTAGCATGTTTTTACCAACCTCTTCAACTCCACCAAGCGGAACAACTCTAATGTTGTTTCCTACGGATGGTATTGATACTCTCTGGTCATCTTGTCTATTTCCTCTTTGCTGACGAATTGTCTGTCTAAGAGATTGACTACGATGAGGCATTTTAAGTTTTCTTTTTCTTTGTCCACCATTTTGACCACCAGGTCTATTTTGGTTGTTAACATTACTCCTATGCCTTCTGTCACTATTACTATTACTATTATTATTATTATTATTATTTTCCATATTATCTTTAGTTATAAATTTTTAATTATTAAATATTTCCCAAACTTTATCTGTATTAATAAACCAATTATCAATATTTCTAAAACGGTCGGTTGCTGAACTAATATCTTCAATCTCAATTCCTTTTACCTTATTTGAAATTAAATATGTAAATTTAGGGCTATAAAGGAAAATGGCTGGAGTGTCGCTTTTTATTTCTTCGTTTAGTTCATTTATTTTTTCTGCTTGGTCTTCTTTTGACAGGGAACTGGTTAATTCCTCGAGTATTGTATCTGCTTCAATGTTTGTGTAATTAGTTATGTTAAGTCCTGGATCGTTTCTTCTTGATGAATGCCAAAAAGAATACAGGTCAGAAGGTGTTTCCACAATAGTTCCGAATAATAATATTTCAAAATTTCTCGGTCTGATTACGTTTTGATTCAAGTCGTTAGTATCAAAGATTTTGACTGACACATCAATTCCTATTTTTTTCCATTCTCTAGCTACTAGCTCTGCTATGCTAACTAATTCAGGAATATTGCTTGTTGAAATTGATGTTGATAAGACAAAAGTTTCATCGCTTGTTTCAATAGTGTAAATTCCTTCCTCGTTCTTTTCCCATCCAGCTTCTATTAAAATATTTTCTGCCTCTTCTAAATCTTGTGAAAAATCTTCTTCATCAAAACCAGTAATAGGATTATTTATTATTTCTGCGTATCCGTTGAAAATATCATCCACTATTTGTTTTTTAGGAGATGCTTTCTCTAGTGCTTTTCTTGCAGAATTGATAGATAGTGCTGGAGATTCATCTTGGTTTATAAACAATCCAAATACTCTGGGTAATGTGGATGTATAAGTATTTAAATCCTTGGTGCTTATATTTTCTAATAAATTAGGGCTTAATCCGGATATAGAATCTATTTCATTGTTTTCTATCATTTCAACCAGCTCATTTTCATTTTTTGCAAATTTAAAAATAATTTTTTTGATTAAAGGTTCTCCCAAAGTATATGCGTTGTTTGATTCTAGGATGTAACTAATAGGTATATCTATACTATCTTTTTTAATTTTATCTATCTTGTATGGTCCTGATCCGATAGGGGATATATTGTATAAACTTAGGCTAAAAGCATCATTTGGAGTTTGTTGCCATAAATGTTTTGGTAAGATTCCGATATCTGTTTTCTTAATAAAGTTAGGTCTTGGTTCATCCAAAATGAATCTAATTTGTCTGTCAGAGACTTTTTCTATCGTGACTCTTTCCCAGTCAGAAATTTTAGGACTTCTGATTAGGGGATCTTGAACTTTTAAAATTGTAAATATTACATCATCAGCAGTTATTAATTTTTTATCGTGAAAAGTCGCATCGGACCTCAAATAGAAATCGTAAGTTAGGCCATCTTCAGAAATTTCATATCTATCTGCTAAGTCTGGGGTTACTTGTCCTTCTTTATCTATTTTTGTCAATCCAGAATAAATCAATGCTGTAATATCTTTGTCTACATTTGAATTAGCGATAACTGGGTTTATAAATCTAGGTGTTCCTATTACTCCTTCAGTTAATCGGCCGCCATTATCAGGTATCTCAACAAGAAATTTGTTGTTTATGTTGGCCAATATGACGATTGAAGATATTATAAAAATTAAGGCAAAACCGTAAAAGACAATTTTCTCTGTGAAAGAAAAACTGTTTATTACATTAGATATTTTTTTAGATATTTTATTTATTTTATTTTTCACGTTCCTAAGTATTTAAAAGATAATTAATACTTATTATACAGAAAAGTTTAGAATTAGGACTTAGCCAATTATAAATGAAATAATTGAAACAATCACAAATAGTATTGCAACAACAACTGTTCCATTAAATAATGTTTTTTCAGAACCTCTTCTTGTATGATAACCAGCATCTACGTTGTCAGAACCACCACCAAGGGCGCCACCCAGTCCCGCAGCACTTGATTGAAGTAAAATTCCAGCAACTAAAATCACTGAAAGAATTATTTGTATTATTGGTAAAATAGTAACCATAATTCCGATGAGACAAATATATCAGATTAGCTTGGCTTGTCAATCATTTTGTTATTAACATCTGCCGTTTGGCTATTTTAAAGGGTCTTAACTTGTATTTTAATTTTAAACTTGCATTTTAAAGGAAAATAACTAATATGGAATTATCATGAAAGAAAAATTAAATAATTTAAAGGGCAAAATTTTAGAAAATAAGAAAAAGACTATTATTAGTGTGGCGATGGTGATTTTAATAGTTTTTTTGGTAAATGGTATTGTTAAAAGTAATTTTATTAATAATCAAGAAGCTAGTCTTTCTGAAAGTGATTTAGTTAAAGATTTAATAGGGCAAATTGAAGAGCAAAATCAACAAGACACTTCTGATGATGAGGAAGGTCAATCAGAAAATGGCTCACAACAAAATAATATTTTGTCTCCAGAAATAATAGATGGTCTAGCATATTTTAGTATGGTTAGGGTGCCGGTTCTAGCTAGTCCAGATTTATTTGATTATGAGGGCAAAAAAACAAATGTTTGTAACGAAGAAATAGTATGGGTTTTTGCTGAAATTGAACCAACCAGAGCTCCTCTTGCGGCTTCTATTGAAAAGTTATTAAATTATGAAAAAGATTTTGGTTTTGAGCCAGGAAACTTTTTATCTACACAACAGAATTTAGATCTAAATGAAGTTGTTATTGAAAATCAAATAGCAAAAATTTATCTAGAAGGTGAATTTAGTCTAGAAGAAGAATGTGATTTATCAAGAATTTATACTCAATTAGAAGAAGTTGCATTGCAATATAATAGTGTAAATGGAGTGCAGATTTATCTAAATAGTGAATTATTGAGGTAAATAATCAATTATTTTTTAAGACAACCACAAAAAAACCACATAATCACTCTCCCGTTCCCGTCCTCGACACTGCTTGGCTCATGTCATAAAGGCATTGACACCGCAGGTCTGCGGAGGAACTCGATAGTGTTATGTGGTTTTTTGTGTGCATAACTTTTCTATCCTCACTGAATTTTGATACAATATACACAACATGAAAAAGAACTTTCCAAGGTTTTCTATCTTAACAATATCATCTCTGGTTTTAGCAATGGTTCTAATGTTCGGAATCAGTTTCGACAACAATCAAATACAAGCACAATCAGATCTAAAAGAATTAAAAGGATATGCTTGGTCATCTAACATAGGTTGGATATCAATGAACTGTTCTAATGACAACAGTTGTGATAAATCAGATTATAAAGTAGTTCTAGATGAAGACACAGGTAACCTAACAGGACATGCATGGTCATCTAATGTTGGTTGGCTACAATTTGGTGATTTGTCTGGTTTTCCAGAAGGAAGTGGAACAAAATCAATAAATGCCAGAATAAATCCTGATACAAATGAAATGGAAGGGTGGGCGAGGTTCTTGAGTTTTGGGGATGATAAGTTGACTGAGGTAACGACCACAGTTTCAAATCCAGAAGTCACAAGAACTGGTGTGACAAAAGATACATTAATTTACTTATTAAGAGACGGTTCTAGTTCTATGGGGGGATGGAGAGGTATTTTAGATAATGTTTTCTCTCAATTAAAACCAAGAATAAATGATTATTTTAATATACCAGAAGATCAAAATAATGTTTTCTCAAGTGGTGCATCAGAATATTTTTTAGCGCAAGTCTGTAATAGTTTTTCTAATAATCAAAGACTATTAGATAATCCTAATTCTGATGTATATGTTTTTTATTTTCAAAATGAAGCAACAGGAGAATATTATAGCGGTGAATGGGCAATTGATGACAGTTGGAATAATCATTTTAGAAGGCTTTTTGTTAATAATTGTGGCCCCAATAATAATATCGATAATTTAGTGGACAGAATCAATTTTAGAATGATTAATCCTGCTGGGTATAGCGGACATTTCCAAACTTTTTTGGATTATACTTTTGATCCTTCTGCACCAAATCCATACTGGTTGGGTTCTGGTAGTCAAATTGATAACGATTTATGGGAACATTTAAATGTAAGAGATATAGATCCTAATTTTGGTTCTCTATCTACTGAACAAAAAACTGATGCTGTCTTTGATTACATCGTTGGAGAATTAGGAGTTGAGATAGTGGAAGAAACTGGTGAAACATCAACAACAATTCAAACCATAGAGACAAACCACCTCGCCTGGGACGGCTGGGTATCACTATCAGGTAACACATACGGACCAACAAGAGACAACAACAAAATATCAGGATACGCATGGGGAGATGACGT
>JAACPR010000013.1 GCA_009995365.1 Candidatus Parcubacteria bacterium
AAGAAAACAGTATTTTGAGATTATCTGTGTCCACTTTTTGGGGTACAGATCATGGGGTCCTTATCGGGACTCGAACCCGAACCGAGGGTTCCACAAACCCTAATGCTAACCGTTACACCATAAGGACCATGATGTTTTTGCAATTATTTTTTACAAATAAACGCGATACAAATATAACATAATCTTCCTAAAATACTATTTGTAATTAGGAGATTCCTCCTTTATACCAGATAGATGATTTGAAAGTCTAGCCATCGCATAAAGGAGACTAGAAAGTCGATTTAAATAAGCCTTGGTTCCGTCACTAACTTGAACTTTTCCTTCATCAACCACTGTTATGACTCGTCGCTCTGCCCTGCGAGAAATTGTTCGCGCATAATCGAAAAGTGTAGAAATACGACATCCTCCTGAAACGAAAAATGAATTTATCGGCGGAATAGACTTTTCAATATTGTTGATTGTTTCACTCATCTTTTCTACTTTTGCAGGATCGATTTTATAACCCTCCGATCCGCCAAGCTCTGCCTGAACAATAAAAAGATTTTGTTGAACTTCACTAATAATTTCATCAAAAGTTCTAGATTCAAATTCAAAACCCGTTTCTCGACCTTCAATTTTTAAAAAGCCGAGAAATGAATTCACCTCATCGACGGTTCCAAGCGCCTCTGCGATAGCGGAGCTCTTTGACATTCTCTGGTCACAACCAAGTGTTTTAGTTGTTCCATCATCCCCTTTTCCTGTAAATAGTGACATATGACGATTATAGCATTAAGTTATTTCTAGGTCGATTTTCGAAAATTATTTAAAAAAATAGCCAAAGTTAGAAAAGCCCGAAAAGTTTTGTGATAAATATCACATACAACATTAAATACAAAGCGCCTTCTTGAACGTGAATTCTACGAGAAATTCCAGAAATTATGAAAAGTATTGTCGCCATCAAAAGAACCGGTAAACCTAAAGTTAGAGTCTGTTGATCAATATACAAAACTCCAAAAATTCCAGGCAAACCAACTACTGCCAACAAATTAAAAATGTTAGATCCAAAGATATTCCCAAGAGCTACTTCTGACTGTTTTCTAAGAGCAGCTTTAACAGAGACAATTAATTCCGGAAGAGATGTTCCTAATGCAACCGCTGTTATAGCAATTACCCCTGGAGTAATATTTAAAATTAATGAAAGAGCTTGTATTGAATCAACCAAATACTTTGCACCAACTGAAAGTCCAATTGTTCCTATGACCAACATTAAAATATCATTAGGTTTAACTTTAGGTCTAGAAACTTTCTTATCAAACTCATCATCTTTGTAAATAAGAGAAAAACCAAGATAAATTACATAAGTAATTATAAGGAACATCGATTCAAAAAATGTAATAGAACCATCGAAAGCTACCAAAAGAAAAATTGCGGTTGAAAGCGCAATTAAAGGAAGATCTAAATCAATTAAGTCTTTTGAAACTGAAAGTCTTTTACCAACAATAGCTGATACACCAACCACCAAAAGAATATTGGCAATATTTGAACCAACGGCATTCGCCACCACAACCTCTGAAATTCCTTGAGAGACAGCAACGAAACCAGAAATTAACTCTGGTAGTGAGGTTCCAAAAGCCACAATAGTGACTCCAATTATAAAAGGAGATAGACCAATTCTCAAACCAATTTTTTCAGAACTAGCCAAAAGCCAATCGGCTCCTTTGACCAAAACAAATAACGAGACTATAAAGACCGCAATCCAAAAGATTAACATGGAGATATTATAGCAAAAAATTTACTTTTTGATAATTATATTTGATCCATTACATCATTTGTTTCTTTAAGAAACTTTTCGACTTCCTGACTGACAAGTTCATCCGCATTCGGAACTTTTTCTACAATAAAATTGTTAAGAACTAATTCATCCACTTCGCCAGCTTCTAATATTTCAACAAAAGTTTCTTTGTCTTCTTCTGATAATGATTCGATTATTCTAACCATTATACTTTTAAAAACAGACTCCCCTGTTTTTTCAACCAAATCATCTTGAACCTCAAATGGTAATTTACTCCAATCTAATTTTTCTACTAAGTTTGTTATTTTTGTGTCATTCATATTGATTTATTTATTTTATAATTATTACCAACGAGAAATAGGTGTGCTACCTCTTGAGAACATATTTCTACTTTGAAAAGTTCTCCTCTGAGATCTCCCATGATCTGGCTGTTTTGTTGTTTCTGTATTTACAGCAGGTTCTGTAGTAGGTTCTGCTTCTGCAATTTGTGGTTCTGAATTAATTCTTTCATAAGGGTTATAACCAACCACCATCTCCTCATCTGAAATATTAGTTGAATTTGTTTGACCTTCTCTTGAAAAGATTGGATCATCCATAGGTTTTATTTCTGGGATTTCGACATCATCAACAGCTTTGGCATTTGCAGCTGCTTCAAAATCTTGAGTTGAATTGACAATCATACTCTGCTCAAGACTACGTAACCCAGATCCAACCAAAGCAGATGTTCCAAATACTATTAACCCCTTAAGAACATTATATTTGGCTCTTTCTGAATCTCTGTTTTTAATTATATTTTGTAGTTTATCTTCTTCAACATAAGTATTTTCACTATCAACTTTAAAATCTTTTCTCAAATCTTCTAGTGCTGAATCATAATTTTCTCCAGATTTATCTTTCATTATTTTACTAAATGCTTCACCTGCGAGCATACCTGCGCTAACACCCAGTAGCCCCCTAACCATATACGAACCAGCAAACAATGCAGTAGCAGGTAGTGTAAGACCACCACCCAACACGGCACCACCAGTGGCAATAATAGAACCAATCGCAATCTTTTTCATTTTTGATTGTTTCGCATACCAATTAAATACTTTTCTAAAGATTGTTTTTTCTTTTGGTTTCCATAACTCTGCTTTAGCTTCTGTTAATTTGTCGTTTTCAGACAAAATAACTCTGTCATAAACTACTGAACTTTTGTATTCTTTTAATTTTTCATCAATATCTGATTCTTCTCCCGCTTCAAAAGAAGCTCTTTTGTTTTGCATCAAACCTTTACCAAGTTCTATCTTGCTTTTTGTATAAGCTTCTCTAGCTTCTAGTAGTTCTGGTGGTAGCTCAGAATCTTCAGGTTCTTTTTTAATATTATAACCTTCTTCTTTTCTTTTTTCTATGAAACTACGATATTCTGCAATGAATTTTTTTCTTGCATTATTAACTTCTCTTTCGGCTTCTTCGATTGTTTTTAAGGATTCTACATCTTCTGGTGGAGTTGGTGGGACAGGAGGAATCGGAGGCTTAACTGGATCTGGCTGTGGTTTAGGTTCGGTATCTTCACTCTCCTTTTTTTCTTGAGGTTTTGGTGGCATTGGTTCGTCTTCGCCGCCTTTAGAATTCTTTTCTTTTTCTAGCTCCCTTAATTTGTTTTCTGCATCAGCTATCTTTTTATGCAACTGATCGATTGTAGATAATTCACCAGTTTTATCATTATAACCTTTCTCTCCTCTTTCGATTTTAGTTATTTGTTTCTCGTAGCCTCTGATTTCATCACGAAGGTTTTGTATGTTTTTATCAACTTCAACATTTCCAAGTCTAGCTTCGGCTTCTGTTATCTTTCTATGCAACTGATCAATAGTAGACGATTCTCCAGTTTTATCATTGTAACCTTTCTCCCCTCTTTCGATTTGAGTTATTTGCTTTTCATAGCCTTTGATTTCGTCACGAATTTCTGCTACTGATGAAGAAATTTCCTTTGTTTCGATTTTTTTATTTTCAACCCTTTTTGCTTTATTTTTTTCTTCCGTCTTTTCTGGTGTGTTTTTTTGTTCGTTACTTTTGTTATTTAGATCTTCTTTGGCGTTTTGATTTTCTTTGATTCTATCTAAAACTTTCTTTAGTTCAGGATTTGTAATTGGGTAAGCGTCGGGATTATTATTTTCCTTAGACTTAGGGGTCGCTTGTTCTTGAGCTTCTTTTTTTTCAGAATCTTTTTCTAGATCCTGTTTTGGTTTCTCAAAATTTTGATGTGATTCAAATTTTGGTGTTGATTTTTTTTGTGGCTGAAAACTTTCTTTCATATTTTTGTATTATTACTAATTAAATTGATTATATTACAAAAAAACAATATTTCAATTTAAAAAAACGCCGTTTGGCGTTTTTTTAAATTAGTCTTCTTTTTTATCTTCTTTTTCGTTTTCTTCTGGTTTTGATTCCTCTTCTTGTTCTTCCGCTTTAGTTTCTTCAGGTGATTCTTTTGGAGCTTCAGGAGTATCTGAAGATTCTGCTGGAGCCTCTTCATTTTCTACCTGCTTCTCTTCTCTTTCTTCTTTGATAGAAACGAAAATCATTTTCATTCTCTTCTTAATTTGCTTGATAGCAGTTTCGCGAATGTAATAAAGTTTTGAACGACGAACTTTTGATCTTTTTATAATTTCAACTGAATCAATAACCGGTGAAAATAGTGGAAAAATCTTTTCAACTCCAAAACCTCCTGACATACGACGAACTGTAAAAGTTGCCCCTGGTTCTGTTCCATGCTTAACACTTAAAACAATCCCTTCAAATGGTTGAAGACGAATTTTTCCCTTTTCCTCGATTTTTTGCATAACACGAACAGTATCTCCGGCTTTGATACCTAGTTTTTTACGTGCTTCTGTGTTTACTGGTGTGAATTCCATAATGGAGGATAATTTAGCACAACAATATATTTAAATCAAGGAAATTTGATATTTTCAAGAAAAAAGTTCATGTTGCGCTTTTGTATTTATTTAAACTTTTCAATCGCTTCTTTGAAATCTTTTGGATATTCAGCGACAAATTCTTTCTCTTTATTGTCTCTGTCTAAAAATTTTATTGAGTAAGCATGTAGTGCCATTCTATTAAAACCAAACAAACCATCTCTGTTTGGCGCATATAAACCATCTGCAACAATCGGAGAGTTTACAGACTTGAGGTGAACTCTAATTTGATGAGTCCTACCAGTTTTTGGCATTGCTTGTATAAAAGTGGTTTTTTTATTTTCCGATCTTTTTAAAATATTGACATGTGTTTCTGCCGGTCGAAGCTTCCCACGCGCGTTACCCCCTGCCAACCATTGTCTAAAATCTTTTTTAGAGCGACCGATTGGTTCATTAATGATAATTTCATCTTCTTTTATGTTTCCGTAGACAAATGCATGGTAAGTTTTCTCTATTTGGCGGTTTTTAAAAAGCTCTTTCAAAAAATCAAAACCATCTTGTGTTCTAGCGACTAACATCACCCCCGAAGTTTCTCTATCTAGTCGATGAACAACCCCCGGTCTTTTTATTATCTTTTCTACATCTTCACCTTTTTCATTTTTTGAAAATATTTTTAGAGGCTCACCCACCCCATCAATTTCTGGATATATTTCAAGCAAAAAATCACACAAAGTTTTTTCTTGTGTTCTCCCATCAGAATGAACAACTAGTCCGGCTGGTTTATTTATCACCAGATAGTCTTTTTCTTCTTTTATAATTTGTGGATTCATTAATATGAGTATATATTTTTTTGAAAAAGAAAAAAGCCCAGATTGCTCTGGGCTTGGTTAGATTGAGAAATCATATTCAGAATGAACACTGACAAAAATATTAATTAGAGACATCGGCCCTTCATCAATTTGATGAGCCAGATTGGCAAGCTCTTTATTTTCGACAAATAAATCCAGACTTAAATAGCCTTTCGTATCTAAATAACTTTTCATTATACTCAGACATTGATTTCTAATCTTTTGTTTATTTTCGGGATTTAGTTTAAAATCCTCGTCAATTTCTTGAGGTTCCATATTCAAATTTATAGTAAACCAAGCTTTACAAAAAAGCAATTAATACCGGTCAGACTAGCATTTTTTTAAAATTTGTAGTAATCTTTTCTTCCATAGGGCGTTTAGCTCAGTTGGCTAGAGCAACTCGTTTACACCGAGTAGGTCGGGGGTTCGAGCCCCTCAACGCCCACCATGATCTGTACCCCAAAAAGTGGACACAGATAATCTCAAAATACTGTTTTCTTTTGTTAAGATTAATCAATTAATAAAAGAAACATG
>JAACPR010000002.1:0-82614 GCA_009995365.1 Candidatus Parcubacteria bacterium
ATGTTTCTTTTATTAATTGATTAATCTTAACAAAAGAAAACAGTATTTTGAGATTATCTGTGTCCACTTTTTGGGGTACAGATCATGGTGCGGGTGGGGGGAATCGAACCCCCGTCCTCTGCTTGGAAGGCAGATATTCTACCACTAAACTACACCCGCTAGAGAGAAGCAAAATGAAAATTAATTTTCATTTAGTTCGAGCGACGCGGAAGTATGCTTCTGCATACACCCGCAACGAACATAAATATAACAAAAATAAATTAAAATACAATGAAATTTTTACCATTTTAGGTATAATTGGTGTATGCCGATTTTAATAAGAATAATCTTACAAAGACTCTTAATTCTAATTTATTCATTTCTAGCTTTTCTAGGAATAGCACCAGAAGCAAGTATCCCCACCGAAGAAGAAGCAATAATTGCAATAGAAGAAAGGCAACAAGCTATAACTGACTTTTTTAATGAGAAAGAAATAAAAAAAACTATAGACAAAACAGTTGAAATCGGGAAAGATATAGCTAAAGAGATTGAATTAGACACAAACACAATTGAAAAACCAACAACAAATTACAGTCCAGATGATATTTTTGATGATTCAGAAGAGGTAGTTAACCAAAATGACCAAGCAGAAGAAACCCCAATTAAACAATCTAGTTCTTCAATAGAAGACGTAATCGTAAATATCGTATGTTCACAAGATAATCTTAGTTTTATAAATGTCTCAACAGGTAGTGGAGTTATTATTGATCCAAAAGGAATTATTTTAACTAATGCCCATGTTGGTCAATTTGTTTTAATTGAAGATCAGCAAAAGAATTCAAGTATGCGATGTGCGGCTTATAAAGAGAATATCCCTACTTTTGGGTATGAATTAGATGTTCTGTATATATCACCAGATTGGATAGAGGAAAATTACAATTTAATAAACTCAAAAAATCCAAAAGGAACTGGTGAATTTGATTACGCACTTCTTTATATAACCGGAAGCACTAATCCAGCTATTAGAAAGCCTAGAAATATACCTTATGCTGATATATATCTAAATGAATTTATTTATAAAGAAGATCAAGAAGTAGTAGTGGCAGGATATCCTGGTATTCCTCAGAATATTATTGATGTAGCAAGAGCAGGAACACTTAAAATAGATAATGTTTTAATTAAAGATGTTTTCACTTTTAACACAAGAACAATAGATATTATTTCTACTACAAAAACAGAAGTAGGGGCAAGAGGTGCATCTGGTGGTGGTGTTTTTGTGAATGGAAACTTGATAGGTGTAATTTCAACAACAAACGGTGAGCAAAACAATGCTAACATTAACGCAATTACAACAACCTACATAAATAGAAATATCAAAGAAAATACTGGAGAGACAATTAAAGAATTACTCGCCAAAGACCACATAGAAACAATATTGAAATTTTCAGAAGAATATGGGATTAACTTATCTAATCTACTTTTTAATCAAATGTAAAAGTTATTTGTCTTGATTTGAAATTTTTACTATCTCATCAAATGAATCTGTTTCGGATATTCTATTATTTCTAATAAAACCACATTTTAAACATTGATGTTTTAAATAAGTCTTAGAATTACGATTGAAAACTTCTGTCGGCTTCATTAAACCTTTGCATTCCTCTCCCCTGTCCCCAGGATTTACATCAACATGCTTTGAATAAAGACATTGTGAACAATGATTTGTATAGCCGTTACCAGTATTTTTGTGGCCACAGTTATCACAAATAAAATCTTCTTTATTTTTTTGAAAAGTTTTTGTATGCATTTTAAATTATGTGATTAATTTGCCATTTTTTTGTTTAATAAGCAATAATATAAGAAAAAGCCCCCATTTTACAGGGGGCTTGGGTGAAAGGTGGAGCATATCAGCTCACTTTTTCGGTGACAACTTCCTTCGGTAGCGGCCAAATCTTTTCGCGTGTTTCAGCGATTTCGAAAACATTTTCAGGGTTTTCGAAACTACGGATCGCACCTGGTGTTTTTTTCTGCACCAAAGTATGAATTGTGCCGTAGAAAACTTGATCACCAGACTTGTTGTCGCGAACCCTTACTTTACAATAAGGGTCGGCGATCTGAAACAGCTCCTTTATGATCCGATCACTTTGGCGGATTTTTGAGAGCGTTTTTGGAGACTGCGAAGAAGACTTTTTAGCCTGTTTTACAGGCTTTCGAATCTTTTCCTTGGACTTTTCGACCTTGGTGTTCAAGAGCTCCGCTTCCTCCCCACGACATGCTGTGAGAGGAGCCCAAAGCTCGGCTACTAACCGACCATCTTTCCCGGGTACGAGATGCGCAAAGATATACATACCCTTGCTCAGCCGGTATTTGGGAGCTTTAGACTGGTCTTCGTCCAAAACTGGACGATAACCATTCTGAATTTTTTGAACGGTCGTTGCACCTTTCAGGGGGATAAAAACTTTATCCCCGTTTCGTGTCTCGCCAAAAGCGTAACCTTTTGGAAAGACAGATGTTACCAACTCTACTTGGACTTTTTTCATATAACTGAGGATTCCACCTCCGATTGTTATTATTGTTTTGGTTTGGGTTTAGGCTACATTTTCAACACATTCACCATCGACTGATGATGAATGCGGTAAACGATATCCTTTTTCTATTTGTTGGTGAATTGCGTTTTGAGAAGTCTTCTCTTCTACAAGTTCAACAACAACGATAAAGAATCGTTTTTTCAGATTGAAATATTCGACCTTGATGGGCCGAACATCCCATTTAATATGGGCATCACAACCTTTTTGGGGAAGTTTTTCTTGGTCTTGACTTCTGCCTGCTTTGAAAAGCACACAGCAACGATCAAAACTCTGAAAACTTGTCCAAGAGTTCGATCGGTCATCCCACCCAAAGAGTAAATCTTTGGTTTCATCGATGATTTGAACCAAGACAAAGTATTCGACTTTGCCTCGTGGATCTTTTTTCTCATTAACCTTGCGAACGAGACAAAGCCCACCACCTCTCAAAGAATCCTGTAGGTCTGAACTAGCAGAACCTTTTAAGATTTTTAGATTACGCTTAGAGCCTGAAAAAGACTCTGCCCGGTAATCAATTACCTTGCCATCTGGGGCGATGTTGATTCGAAAATCAACGAAATAAAAGGGATTGTTATCCTCTTTATATTTTTGTGAATTTTTTGCAGAATTTGACGCGTTGTTGAGATTCTTTTGAGAACCCTTAGAGATAAACTCTTTGGAATTTGCTTTGACGAATTTACGACGGTCTGTCATATTTTTACCTTTCTTTTGATTTGAATGAACATTGGTTCAATTTTATATCCACCTCGAATATAAAATTACCGGATGTATTTTTAACATATTATTGACTTATTGTCAATTTAGTTACATATTAAATCAGCTAAGATATCTTAAAAGTTGATATTTCCATATTTTCTAGTATGATTGAAAACTATCGGAGCGTAGTGTAACGGCTAACATGCTCGTTTTGGGTACGAGTGATTCCGGGTTCGAATCCCGGCGCTCCGACAACGAATTTTAATAACCTATTCAAAATCAAAACCACTTAAATATTCTTGGTAGTCTATTCTATTTAGTCCATTTTCTGAAACTTCATAAATACTTTCTAGATCTATATTTTCTATAAGATATCTATCGTGAGAAACAATTACTACGGTTCCATCATAGTTTTTAATAGATTTTTCAATTGCTGATAATGCCTCTAAGTCTAGGTGGTTTGATGGTTCATCAAGAATTAATGTGTTAACTAATTGTTCTGTAAATAGTGCTAAAAGTAACCTAGTCTTTTCTCCAGGACTTAGGTTTTCTATTTTCTTCTTAATTTGATCTTCAGAGAAATTAAATTTCTTCAGAGTATTAAAAATTAAACTATCTTCTTTATCAGTTTTTTCTTTTATAAATTCAAATAAATTCTTATCATTCGGCAAATTATCATGTTCTTGAGTTAAATTACCAAATTTAATCTTTGAACCAATATTAATATTTCCACCGATAGGTTCAATTTCATTAATAATAGTTTTCAGAAGTGTTGTTTTTCCAACGCCATTGTCTCCCATAAAACAAACCTTATCTCCAAATTTAATATCAAAATTGAAAGGACCGGCCTTAAAATTTTCATAACCGACAAATAAATCTCTGGCAACAATTGAATTATTACCATTATAATCTTTACTATCTATTTTAATTTTAAGGTTGGATTGTTTTTCTGGCTCATCAATCATATCCATTTTTTCAATTCTTTTTTCAATTCTTTTTGCTTCTTTTGCAGAACCTTTTGCTTGTTCTCTTTTAAAATTTCTAAGCATCTTATCATTATCTGTACCTTTATAATTAGCTCCTTTTGAAGCATTTATCTTTTTTTGATCAGCGGTTTTTTGAAGTTCATCTATTTTTTCTTGTTGAGATTCATAATCTAGCTTATGACGATTTAATTTTTCTTCTGATCTTTTTAAATAATCACTATATGAACCCTTTTCAATATTTATTTTCCCATCTTTTAATTCTATAACTTTTGATACTGTGTTATCTAAAAACTTTCTATCGTGAGATATTATTAAAAAACTAGAATTACTATTTTTAACAAAATTTTCTAACCAAATTAATGAATCTAGATCTAAATTATTTGTAGGTTCATCCATCAATATAAAATCAGGATTATTTAATACAATAGTTATTAAAGATACTTTTGTTTTTTGTCCCCCACTCAATTTTGAAACAGGAAAATCTAAAATAACATCTTTTAATTTAAATATTTTTATTAATTTAAATATTTCATCATCTTCATTGATATCTGTATTTTCTTTTATGTATTCTAAAACAGTTTGATTATTATTTTTTGGTTCAATAATCTGTGATAAATAAGATATCTTATTTTTAGGGATAGAAATAACTCCAGAATCTTGCTCTTCAATTCCAGCTATTATTTTCATAAGGGTTGTTTTTCCAGATCCATTTCTACCTACTAAAGCTATTTTTTCTCTCTTGTCGATAGTAAACGAAATATCTGAAAAAACTTCTTTATTCCCATATTCTTTTGAAATATTTTTAATCTGTATCATTTATCTTATTTTATATCTTTATCACTAAAACACCAAAATAAAAGCTTCATTAAGTCGTACTTAATGAAGCTTGTAAATTAGTCTTGAGAAACCAGTTCTTCCACTAGCGATTTGTAGCCGTGATGACGATACGAAACTTCTGACAAGAAAAGACTTGATGCAAGCATCAAACCTTGAAATTCGTGCCACGAAGTATACAATCTAGCATAAGCTTCTTTTGGATTGTCTCCGAGATTTTGATCCATCACTTCATGGATCTTAACCTCTGTATATTCGCTAAGCTTTTTGAAGTTTCCTGAAAGATTTTGAGTCACCGTAAGAATTTCTTCCAAACCCTTCTTTAGAGAATTTAAGATATCTTTGTAGTGTGAACCTTGGAATACCTCTTTCAGTGAAGACCAGCTTTCAAAAGTTACTATACCTTTATCGACCAGCCTCTCTCCGATGCTATCCCATTGATATTCAACATCAAAAGCTTCTGGATGACCTACCACGTTGAGCAAATCAATCTTGTCTAAATGCTCATCAATAATCCTTACAGCCTTTAGTATGTGGGTAATCGACTGTCTTAAATGACCGATCACACATACTGTATTTGAAGGTATTTGATTAATAAGTTCCGACAATAGTAGTTCTTCGAAAGCTACGTTTGACATTTCGAACTGAGTTCTAGCAAGACTAACTTTTCTTGACAGTCTGACTGATTCTAGTGAAAAACTAGAATTTGTTGGTGGGTTTATTCCTCCCATTTTTTCCTCCTTTCTAACTTTGATTTTTATTATTTTAGTGAAAAAGCTTCTAGTAAAAATAGTATTATTTATAAATGTTTTGTCAAATATATAGTGTGGAAGGTGTGGGTACTACATATTCTTAATATATTCAGGTATATCAGGCACAAAAAAACAACCTAAAGCCTCTATTTCAATTCGAACATCCTGCACGATTGTCGACATTTTTTAAACAACTCCCCATCGGAGTTGTTTTTTATTAAAAAAATCAAAAATTAATATTAGGAAAATATTTAATTGTATAAGCAATATTATCTATCTTATTTTCATCTAGGACAGATTCTAAATTAACACTCAGTAAATATACAGTTAAAAGATCAATTTGCACATATTCATCTGTAAAACCTTTTTGTTTCATGAAGATTTTAGCTGTTTTTTCTATTTTATTAATCTTTTCATGTGTAACATTATCTTCTGGGTTATGATTTCTATTTTTAAATGCATTATTATTAGTATTAAATGTTTCACGTGAAACTGTTTTAACCTCAAAGAAGTGTAAAGTCCCCTTTTTAAAGGCTATTATGTCTATTTCACCGATTCTTTTTTGATAATTCTGATCTATTATTTCAAAACCATTATTAATTAAAAACTTACAAGCTATATTTTCTCCTATTCTACCTATTTGTTTTTTATTCATATTTCATAAATAACATACAATAGGTTAAATTTATTTAAATTTTTATTAAAATATTACTAAATAAATGTTTCACGAATAACATATTTTATTCCAAAATACATTGTTTCATGAATAACATTAGCTATTTATATTTGTATGTTTCACGTGAAACATATTTTTAATGTCTTTTAAAAAATAACCATATTTAAAGCCTTATTACTTAAAAAGACTATAAAATACAGCTCAAAGACATGTCTTTTATTAACATATCCACATAGTTATCCACACTTATCCACATTTTTAGTACACAACCCTATAAACAAGGGCTTTGTCGTGTTTCATGAATAACATCAGCCACTAAATCAATATTTGCTTTTTATGTAAAATACCTCTATAATTTCGACAGCTCCTTAGATGCGGGTATAGTTTAGTGGTAGAATATGTCCTTGCCAAGGATAAGATGGGAGTTCGATTCTCCCTATCCGCACTTTTATTTCAAGCTTGTTTTTATTGCTTATTTCTATAAATAACATACAATTTACATATGCACCTGTGGTGAAATGGATATCACAACGGTCTTCGGAACCGTTATTGTGGGTTCGAGTCCTGCCAGGTGCACAATTTAAAGTAGTACTAACAAGATTGTAAAATGAATATTGATCATAGCAAAATACCAAAAGAGATAATCGAAATAGCAGAAACTTTCAAGAAAAGTGGTTTTGAAATATATCTAATAGGGGGGTGTGTAAGAGACCTTTTGCTAGATATAGCCCCAAAAGACTGGGATTTAACAACAAACGCAAAACCTGAAGAAATTCAGGAGCTTTTTAGTGATTCCTTTTATGAAAACAATTTTGGAACAGTCGGTATAAAAACTAGATCAGAAGATGAAACATTAAAGGTTGTAGAGGTAACACCATACAGAAAAGAGTTCGGCTATTCAGACAGGAGAAGGCCGGATAAAATAGAGTTTTCTGACAATCTAGAAGAAGATTTAAAAAGAAGGGATTTTACAATTAATGCTATTGCTTATGATCCAATTATAAAGGACATTAAAGATTTTTATAAAGGACAAAATGATTTAGAGAACGGATTAATTAGAACAGTAGGGAATCCAGATGAAAGATTTCAAGAAGATGCATTAAGAATTATGCGTGCTATCAGATTTTCAGCACAATTAGGGTTCACAATTGAGCAAAATACCCTTAATTCTATTGTTAAAAATAAGGATTTGCTTAAAAATATATCTAAAGAAAGAATCGGTGACGAATTTTCCAAGATAATAAACACTGAAAGTCCTATAATTGGTCTTGGTATGACAGAAAGATTGCAAATATTGCCATATATTTCACCGAACTTACAGGGGATGGTCGGCATAGCGCAAAACAAACAAGCCCATAAATATGATGTTTGGGAACACTGTCTACGATCTCTCCAGCATGCAGCTGACAAGAATTACAGCTTTGAAATAAGGCTTGCGGCGCTTTTCCATGATATTGGTAAACCAGCGACAAAAAGAACTACAAATGGCAAAACAACCTTTTATAATCACGAAATGGTAGGAGCCAATGTTACACGCGAAACATTAAAAGACCTTCGTTTTTCACGTGAAACAGTTAAAAAAGTAGTTTTATTGGTAAAAAATCATATGTTTTTCGCTGATACGGACCAAATAACACTGTCAGCAGTTAGGAGATTGGTTGCCAAGGTTGGAACAGAAAATATTTGGGACTTAATAAACCTGAGAATATGTGATCGAATAGGAACTGGTAGACCAAAAGAAGAGCCTTATAGACTAAGAAAGTTTCAATCAATGATTGATGAGGTTACGAGAGATCCAATATCTGTTTCAATGCTTAAAATAGATGGCGACGACCTGATTAACACGTTTCACGTAAAACCTGGACCAAAAATTAGGTATATTCTAAGCGCTTTACTAGAAGATGTGTTAGAAAACCCAAAGAACAACAACGAAGCGTTTCTCGTGAAACGTACAGAAGAATTATTAAAATTAAACGACAAGGAATTAGAAGAACTAGGTGAAAAAAGCCGTCAAAATATTGAAGACGCCGACCAAAAAAAGATTAAAGAGATAAGAAACAAAAGGAAGGTAAAATAAACTAAATAAGAAAAATAAAAACAGACTCATAAAAGTCTGTTTTTTAATATAAAAACCGCCTTAAGCTTTCGGTGAAAAGTGGGACAGGTGGGGGAAGTACCTGTCGAAAAAAAGTAATATTAGGTTTGAGGACTATATATATTCAATTGTTTGAAAAGCTTATGACGGTCTTTGAGTTTGATCGTCTGTATAACTATCGCTTAACAAAGAGTCAAAAGTGACTAACTTGCGTGTTAAGACGATCGTGTTTGTAAAGAACTGATAATGTACTAACTTGGTATTATTGTATTCCTATAAAGGACACTTGTAAAGGACACTATCTGTGGATAACTTACAAAAAATGTCCTTTATAAAAGACACCTTTATTTTAGTCCTTTAAACAAGCACCTAATTTGATAATTCTAAATAAACAGGGCAGTGGTCGGAACCCAAAACATCATCTAATATTTCACTCTTTTTAACTTTGTTGATTAATTTATCATCAACAAAAAAGTAGTCTAACCTCCAACCAACATTTCTATCTCTTGACCTAGTCTTCATATCCCACCATGAATACTTGACTGTCTTTGGATGCAAATATCTAAAAGTATCAAAATAATTATCAGCTAATAATTCATCAATCCATAATCTTTCTTCCGGCAAGAAACCAACACTATCTTTATTTGATTCGGGTCTAGCCAAATCTATTTCATCATGAGCAACATTTAGATCACCACAAAAAATTATTTTATAACCCTTTTCACGATTTTTATTTACAAAATTTAAAAATTCTTTGTAGTATTTTAATTTCTTTAATAGTCTTTCAACAGGCCCACCACCATTAGGGAAGTAGCAATTGATTAGTAAAGTATCGCCGAAATACATATTAATTTGGCGCCCCTGCTGATCTAAATCCTTTACACCAAGACCAAAAGTTACCTTGTCGGGTTCAATTTTAGAATATATAGCTGTTCCACTATGTCCTTTTCGCTCATTAGACGAATGGAAGAAAGAAAAATATCCTGGTGGAGTTTGTAAATCTTCAGTTAATTGTTCTAATTCTGCCTTTGTTTCCTGAACGCAAAAAAAATCTGGGCTTTTTTTCAAGACCCAATCTAGCATTCCTTTTTTGTGCCAAGCTCTTATTCCATTAACATTCCAAGAAATTATTTTCATTATTAAAATATAACACACTAGATTAAAAGCATAAATAAAAAAGCCCGTCCACTAGTGGACGGGCTTGAGTTTCAAATAACATTCATCGCTATAGCAAACTAGGCGACGAAGCTATGGTTGGCAATTTGTTCAGTTTTTTTTGTGAGCCGGTCTTGCTCTTGTGCTTCTTCTTTCTGTCTCTCACTGATCTCAGAAGAAAGACTGAAATCGCCGATTGACTTTATGATGCGTGTATTCCCCCTTATCGGCAAAACTTCCTCCAACCCTACAGCAACGCCTAATTTGGCGTAGATGTAGGAGACAACTTTTGACAAGGTTTGTGGATACCGGAAACGAGCAGATGAAACTGTCTCACCTCCAACACCATCACTTTCAAGGAAATGATCTTTTCCATCAAAGATCTTTAAGTGAAGGCCGTACGGCATTCTTTCGCTTTCAACATCTTCACTTAAAAATAGACAGTAAAAACCATCCTGATTAACAGTTAGGAAACGACCAAAAAAATCATTCCCATGCGTATGCAGGTCACATTTTGTATGACCTCCAAAACATTGCTTAGCCTGATTTCGACAAAGACAAGCTAATACTAGCTTGCCAAAGTACATGGTTTTGATCTTTGGACAAAGATCACGCCTTAAATCATCAACAACCTTCAGCACAAGACCAGATTTGATCAAAGGATCACTAGGACTTGGATTGGTGTCGACATTAGGACCGAAAGAGACAATCATTTTTTCGTGACGATCTATTGAGTCACGAATTTGCTGGCTCTTTGTTCTGAACAACATTTCTGTATTTGCTACCATATGTATTTTGTTTTGATATGTACTATGTTTTGTGCAGGATTGCACTATGTCTAAATGCACCTCACATTCAGACAAGACTAAATAGTAATGATTTTTATAAATAAGTCAAACAATCAAGCTGAATTAAGCCCTTGAGGTAAAGCGATTATTTATTTTCTCTTGGAGTGGTACTTTTTATGAATATCTTTCAAATGTCTGTCAGTTACATGAGTATAAACCTGAGTAGTGGTAATATTGGCATGACCAAGCAAGGCCTGAACTGAACGCAAATCAGCACCATTTGAAAGCAGATCTGTCGCAAAAGAGTGACGAATCACATGCGGAGTAACTTTTTTAGAAATTCCCGCCTTGATTGCATAGTGTTTTACAATCCTCTCAATACTACGAGAAGTCAAACGTATAGAATCCTTTTTCTCAAGCACGCCCTTGCCACCTTTGCCAGCAACTTGAACAAACATTGCCTCGTCCATATCATCGCGTTTATCTAAATAAGCATTAATTGCTCTCTTTGCTTCATCAGACAGAAAAACAACACGAATTTTTTCACCTTTACCACGAATAGGAAACTCATCCTTACTCAAATCCAAATCTCGATTAAGCGAACAAAGTTCAGAGACACGCAAACCGGTAGAGAAGAGAAGTTCAAAAATAGCCCTATCACGCAGCCCTTTTACTGTCGCCAAATCCGGCCCAGAAATAATTCTATTCAATTCTTCAATAGAAATTAGATCAATCGACCTATCAGAGACCTTGGCAAGCTCGATCTGATCTGGCGCCAGCACTTTATGACCTTGTTTTATAAGGTATTTTAGAAAAGTCCGCAGAGCGATCAAGTAATAATTTTGAGTTCTTTTTTTCAAAGTCCCACCTTTTTGACCTGTTCCGACGGTTTTATTAGATTCTTGTCGATTAAGCCATAAGCGAAACTCTTTGACACTACGATTGGTAATATCAGACAATTTCTTGATATTTTGCTGCTTGAAAAAACGAATCAAATATCTATCGTAGTTTTCAACAGTTTTGACGCTACGACCACGCTCGATTTCAATATATTCAAGAAAATCTTGCTTAAGCTCTTGGATTTCGGTTCTAGATGACATTTGTAATCATTATAGCAGATATTGTGCGACATAATAGATTTTAAGCAGTGTCGAGGACGGGAACGAGAGAGAATATTCTAATGGTGCTTGAAAATACTTGCAATTTTTGGAAACCATGTTATATTATTGCTCATTATGTTAACAACAAGAAAAAAACAAACAGCAATAAAAAAGACGCAAATTCACGACAAGGACACTGGTTCACCAGATGCTCAAGTTTCAATACTTTCAAAACAAATCGATGAATTAGCGAAACATCTTAAAAAACACCCCAAAGATAACCATTCTAGAAAGGGTCTATTGAAGATGGTTGCTGATAGACAATCTCTTTTGAAATATGTACTTAAAAAGGATCCAAAGAGACATAAAAAAATTATCAAAAGTCTAGAATTAAAATAAGCTAGTAAATTAAAAAAGACCGAGCGAAAGCATCGGTTTTTTGTTATCATAATAAGGTAAGTTACCGTTTTTAATAAGTTAGAATTCGAATTTTTCGAAAATCACAACATAAACTTACAATTTTAAAATTTTAAATAATTAAATTAAATAAATGCCCATAATTAAACAAAAAGAACAGAGAGTAGCTATTTTTATTGATGCACAAAATCTTTACCATAGCGCAAAAAACTTATATAAAAAGAAAGTTAATTTCGATTCAATAATGAAAGAGGGTCTTGCAGGAAGAAAGCTTATACGCGCAATTGCCTATGTTATTACTTCTGAATCAGGTGAGGAATCAAACTTTTTTGATGCTTTAGTAAAATTAGGAATAGAAACTAAAACCAAAGACTTGCAAATCTTTTCAGGTGGTGCCAAAAAAGCTGATTGGGATGTAGGACTTGCAGTCGACGCCATAAAAGCTTCCAATAAAGTAGACGCGGTCGTCATCGCATCTGGGGATGGAGACTTTGTTCCTTTGGTTGAATACCTTAAAAATACAGGTTGCCAAGTAGAAGTTATATCTTTTGGACGCTCTTCTAGTAGCAGATTAATGGAAGCCGCTGATGACTTTATAGATATGGATCAAGAAAAGACAAAATTCTTAATTGGTAGATCAAAAATTTGGAATAGAAAGAAGTAATTTGAAATTAAATATTTCTCTAAAAACATTAGGTGTAGTAAAATATATCTATGGAACAAGACCCTTTAAAAAACCAGAATGGAAATCAAGAAACCGATAGCAATGGTAATGTGATTAGACCAATAAGAACCTACAAAGATGATGTAGCAAGTCTAGTAAAAGACCAGCAACTTTCTACTTCTAAAATAATGTTAGCTGAACAGAAAAGAAGACAAACGGAACAATTAAACGAAATAGAGACTGAAGACAAACCTAAAATAAAAAGCACAATAATAAAGGTCTTTTTCACGGTATTATTTGTCGTATTGGGTATTTCTGCTATTTTTTATGTTATTAAAAATGACTTAGTCCCAGATCAAATAAAAAATATAATTAATTTAGATAATGAAAAAAATGAAATAATTAGAAAAGAATCTAAATCTGATATTTCTATTGGTATCAAAACAAATTCAGAAGTTAAACAAGAAATTATCAGAAATATAGAGAGATCAGAAGTCGAAGAAAATAGCGTAAAAGAAATTGTCATTAGTAAAACTCTTTACGATGAAGAAGACAATCCCTACCAAGAAACAATAACCGCGAATGATTTCTTAAATATAATAGACACCAACACAAGCAACAGATTAGAAAGAACACTGAGCGATAGATTTTTGTTTGGATTATATAAAAACAACATAAACATACCTTTTATAATTTTAAAAACTAACGAAATAGATATCGCTTTTGCTGAATTTTATGATTGGGAAAGCCAAATTTATTACGATCTTAGGGAAATAATGAGATTAAAAGATGTTCCACCTGAAGAAAGTAGAGAAGTTGAAGAAAATTCAATCGCAACTTCAACAGAAAATGCTACAACAACCTCTGCGACCTCGACTGCCACTTCTACCGCAACATCTACTGCTATATTCACAAATGAGACACCTGAAAGAGAACCTAAATTCAACCCTCGAAATTTTACAGATTTATTAATAATGAATAGAGATGTTAGAGCTATAGTAGACGAAGAAGAAAATATAATATTAATGTATAGCTTTATAGATAACGAAAATATACTTATAACCAAAGATAGAAATACTTTTAGAGAAATTATAGAGAGAATATCTAGCCAGAGACTTCTAAGATAATTAAAATAATGTTAATATTTAAAAATGGAAAATAAAGAAATCGACTTTGAATATTTCAAAGATAAACTTAAAAAAGAAGAAGAGAGATTAATATCAGAACTTAAAACAGTTGGTAGAATAAACCCTGATAATCCTAACGATTGGGAGCCAACTCCAGGAGAAAAGGATGATGGAACAGCTGATCCTAATGATTTCGCCGATGGAATAGAAGAATACGAGGAAAATACTGCAATACTAAAACAATTAGAAATTGAACTGAATGAAGTTAAAAAGGCATTAGAAAGAATCGAGAAGGGAACATACGGAATCTGCGAAGTTTCTAATGAACCAATCGAAAAAGAAAGACTAGAAGCTTATCCTGCTGCTTCTACATGTAAAAAGCACGCTCAGTAATTTTAATAAAATTTTATTTAGATTTTAGGTCACTCTGTTATAAAGACAGAGTGATTTTTTCAAATATAACAAGTGCTCAACCAAATTTATTAGGTGCAAATAAAATAAACATAGAAACTGATATAACCAGAGGGCTCCATTCGTTTTCAATAGTGGGACTGCCGGATAAATCAGTAGAAGAATCTAGAGATCGTGTTTCATCAGCAATTAGAAATTCTGGTTTCGATTCTCCTAAACAGCAAAATTACAAAATTACAATTTCTCTTTCTCCAGCAAATCTAAAGAAATCTGGTTCAATTTTTGATTTAGCGATTGCTTTGGGGTATTTAAAATCATCAGAACAAATAAAATTCAATCCAAAAGGAAAGATTTTTGTAGGAGAACTTTCACTTGATGGAAAAGTTAAGAAAATTAATGGAATTTTACAGATTTTAATTTTTGCAAAGAAAAATAATTTTAAAGAGATTTATATACCTGAAGAAAACATCAAGGAGGCGAAATTGGTTTTTGGAATTAAAATATATCCGGTAAAAAACCTTGGTCATATAGTGGGTTTTTTGACTAAAAAGATAAATATTAATCCTTTGAATAACAACGGTGACGATTTTAAAAAACAAATTTTAGAAGCTATTAATCCGACAAACGAGTCACAAAATAAGATTGATTTTTCCCAGATAAAAGGAAACGAGAATGCAAAAAGGGTTTTACTAATTTCTGCATGCGGAGGTCATAATGTTTGCTTATATGGACCTCCTGGAACAGGGAAAACTTTGCTTTCCAAGGCTTTTCACACAATTTTACCAACTCTAGATTATGAAAAAATTATTGAATCAACATCAATTCATTCAATGCGAGAGTTAGAAAATAATTTAATAATTAACCCACCCTTTAGAAGTCCACACCACACCGCCTCATATTCAGCAATCATAGGTGGAGGCAGAGATATTAAACCTGGCGAAATAACCCTAGCACATAACGGCATACTTTTTATGGATGAATTTCCAGAATTTGATAGAAAAGTTATAAATTCCCTCAGACAACCCATGGAAGACAAGAAAATTAAAATAGCCAGATCAAATGAAAAAGTTGAATACCCTTGTGATTTTCAACTATTAATAACTATGAACCCATGCCCGTGTGGCTTTAAAAATTCACCACACAAGGAATGTAAATGTTCGACTAGGGAATTAGGGAATTATCGTAAAAAATTATCAGGACCAATTGAAGATAGAATAGATATGTTTTGCCAAGTTTCAAAGGTCAGTTATAAAAAACTATTAGAGAAAAAAGTAGATGATAAAAATTCCGATCAATTAAAAAGAATCGTCAAAAAAATCAGAGAAACACAATTGACGAGACAGAACAAACTAAACAACGAATTAAACAACCAAGATATCAAAGCAATGATTACAAAAAATGATCTGCGAGAATTTAATGAGATTTCTGAAAAATTAAACTTATCCGCCAGAGCCTACTTCAAAATATTAAAAGTTGCCAGAACTATTTCCGACTTAGAGAACTGTCATAAAATAAAAATACCTCATATATTAGAGGCATTACAATATAAAAATAGTATTTATTATTAAAACTAATCTATATAACAGCGACTTCCAACAGAACAAGACTGAAGTGGATTGTCTGCTCCACGAACTTCGAAGTGGAGGTGGTTACCTGTTGAGCGACCTGTTGAACCAACATACCCGATCACTTCTCCCGCTTCTACAACTTGTCCGACATAGACCGCATTACTACTTTGGTGTGAATAAAGAGTTTGTGTTCCATTTGGATGTGAAATTACTATATAGTTACCGTAACCACCATTCCAACTACCAGATTTACTTGTTATAACCTTACCTGACGCAGCCGCATAAATAGGAGTCCCATAAGGAACACCAATATCAATACCGTTATATCCATGGAGTGCTTGGGTAATAATTCCACCCGGAATTGGATTTTGGAAATACCCGCCTGATACATTTGAAGATGGTGCTGCAGCAAATTTTGCTGAAGAAGTTTTACCATCTGAGCTACTTTCTGACTCGAATTTATTATCAACATGAGGGACAATTATCTCTTGCCCTTTTTCAAGAATATCTTTAGAGCTTAGACCGTTGAATAGAGCAATCTCCTCAACATCAGCATCGTAAATTTCGGCAACATCTTTGATTGTTCCTCCATGTTTAATAGTATGGGTGATACCTGTGACAGGCAAAATGACAAGCTCTTGTCCTGGTTGAATTGATCCAGAAAAATCATTGGCCCATCTAATAGTATTAACTGACACATCAAACATATCAGCAATTTGAGAAAGTGTATCTCCTTCGCGCACCCTGTAGACAGATATCTTACCGTTTTTAGGCTTATTAATAACGATATCTTTACTCAAGATTGAATTATTAGGAACAAGCGCAGATTCATCAACAATTTCAATACTACCACCCCCAAGAGCAAATTCGGCACTTTTTGAACCATCTAAAATCGACAAATTCTGAGAATTAGAATTTGTCGGATTATTTTGAACTACTATTTTATCTCCACTGAAAATAGAGAAGACACCAGCTGATACAAAAAGTGGCAACCAAATAAAAGCCCCCACAATCATTGTTTTTTGGAAATTGTGGTTTTTTAAAGTTTTTATGATTTTGACCTTATTATTAGCTCTACCGTAATCGGAGAGTGGGTCGTTTTTTTTAGTTGATTCTATGATAAGCCTTGTTTAAAGCGGTATTTCATGAAATCTGCCTTTGATCTACGGATCGCCCTCTTGCCTGCTTTCTTTGTGCTATTAGTAGTATAAACACCCCAAAGACAAAGTCAAACAGTTATACACAGAGGCAATTTTGAGGGATTTTTGTCAAATTTTTTGTTTTTCAAAAATAAAAGCCCCGCACTTTTGCGAGACTTGTAATAAAATTATATTTAGACCAAGAAAATCAGTCGAGAGTTCCTGGAGCTCCTCCACAACCTCTTTTGTGTAGCGGAGTTAGAGAAGGAATCTCATCAGCCTCCAAAACTTTTTCTTCGCCACTTTCGATTTTTTCTCTTAAATAGATTTTATCGAGATCTGGCTCAGGTAATCCACTACAACTTGGTGGGCGTTCTTTTTCTGCATTATTCATCCAATCAGAATATCTAATTGCTGAAAGATAATCAGAAGCCGAAGGAAAATTTCCTCTAAAATCTTCCATTATGTGCCATTGACCAATATCTCTGACCGACACTTTATCACCATCTGAGTTTTCGATTACTTTACCAAAAACTTTCTCCAAGATTGTAGCAACAAACCAGGAGTTATGGGTTAAAGCTCTATGTCTCAAATCGGCATGTGAATTTTTACTGGAATCCATTAATTCATGAATTTCAATATAATCTTCTGGTTTTCCGCCAAATCTCTTGGAACTCATTTCTGCGTGATATATAGGTGTTCCCATCTTGTTCTCCTCCTAGGTTTATTGTTATTTTTCTAAATAAAGTTCACTTTATAAAAACCTTACTATAAAAATAATCTTTGTCTAATCTTTCAAGTTTTTCAAATGTGTTAGAATAAGTCCTCAAAGATGAAATATTTAGACGAACTAAATCAATATCAGCGCAACGCCGTCGAGGAAACAGAAGGGCCAGTGATTATCTTGGCTGGTGCAGGATCAGGAAAAACTAGGACGATAACATATAGAATTGCTCACTTAATAAACAAAGGGGTAGAGCCGAACAAAATCCTTGCTGTAACCTTTACCAACAAGGCGGCTAATGAAATGCGAGAAAGGGTCAACCAACTTTTAATAGAAAATTCTAATTTTAACAAACCAACTGAAATAGAAGGGCGCCCTCTGATTAGGACTTTTCACTCATTAGGAGTCTATATCTTGAGACATTGCTACAAAGAACTAAACCTACCAAAAAACTTTTCAATATTAGATCGCGCAGATTCCAAGAAAATCGTCCGCGACGCCATGAGACAAGAAGGATACGATCCAAAAGAGCATGACCCTAATAAAATCTTGGGGATAATTTCTAGATCAAAAGGGGATATGCTGACCTCTGAGGAATACAAAGAAAAAGATAGCAACCCATATAGAAGCGAGATGGTAGCAAGAGTTTGGAAAATCTACGATCAAAAAGTTCGTGAAAATAAATCACTAGATTTTGACGACTTGTTAGTGGAAACTGCGAAATTACTTCGAGATAATGTGCCCGTCCGCGAAGCTTTTCAAAAAAAATGGCAATACATTCACATCGATGAATACCAAGACACCAACGAGGTTCAATATTTAATCACCAAAATCCTAGCGGCAAACCATCAGAATATTTGTGTTGTTGGTGATGTTGATCAAAATATTTATTCTTGGCGCGGAGCGACCATTAAAAACATTATGAATTTTGAAACTGATTATAGTGATGTTAAGGAGATTGTTTTAGAGGAAAACTATCGATCAACTGCCAATATTTTGGATGCGGCTAACGATATTATTAAGAAAAACACCGTGAGAAAGGAAAAAAATCTTTTCACCCGCAACAAAGAGGGCGAAAAAATCACTGTCTACCAGGCACTTGATGAATATGACGAAGCAACTTTCGCGGTTAACCGCGCACAAGAATTAATCAACAATGGCACCCCAGCAAATGAAATTGCTTTTCTATATCGCGCTAATTATCAATCTCGTGTTTTAGAAGAAGTGGCTTTGCGAAATAACCTCCACCACCAAGTCGTTGGAACTCGTTTCTTTGATAGAAAAGAAGTAAAAGATGTTATCTCTTATATAAAAGCAGCTCTGAACGAAGACGATTTCACCAGTATGAACAGAGTTATTAATACTCCGGCTCGTGGAATAGGAAAAGTTACTGTCTTAAAAATATTCGAAGGGCGCGAAAAAGAATTGAATGGTGCAACCGCTGCAAAGGTCTCTAATTTCCGAGCACTTTTAGAGAGAATCCGTAATGAAATTCGTCGTAGCAAGCCCAGTGGTGTAATTCAATACATAATTAAGGAAGCAGGATTTGAAGCAAAATTAAAAACAGAAGGTGAAGACGGATTGGAGCGACTGCAAAACATGAAAGAGTTAGCTTCTTTGGCTAGCAAATATGACAACCTCGACGAACCAATGGAGAAATTTTTGGAAAGCGTTGCTTTATCAACTGATCAGGACGAATTAGAAAAAGATGACGGCGGGGTAAAATTAATGACAGTTCACGCTGCCAAAGGATTAGAGTTCGACAATGTTTTCATCACAGGATTAGAACAAGGACTTTTCCCAATGCAACGAGATAGCGAAAAAACCGAAGACCAAGAAGAAGAGCGTAGACTATTTTATGTTGCGGTTACTCGCGCTCGCAAGAAACTATTTTTATTATGGGCCAACTTTCGAACCGTCTTTGGATCAAAAGAAGTCAACATATCTAGCGAATTTATCGATGATATTAACGAGGAAATTATCGAGACAGAAAATCTAGGTGGCAAAAAGGACGACTCTGATGGTGGAAAAATTGAATACTTGATTGATTTTTAAATTGAAAAATTAGAAACTATGTCTTGAATATTATTTTCATCCCAAAAATGTAATATGTATCTAATTCCATTTTTCTCAGTTATATAATACGTTGTATCTGTTATTTCTATACCATTAAAATCTTGTTTTGTTTCGTAACATCCACCTTGGTAGCAATATAAATTATCCATAACCTTCCAATTTAATGAATTAATCTCTTTTTCTGAATAGTTTTCTATTTCACAAAGAAGTTGTATACAACTATCCTCTATATTTTCTATAAGTAATGTGAATTTTGCTTCATCATCATTAAAAAAATCAACTCCATTAGTATTTTCTTCAAAAGAATAACTCGCTGGATAGCCAATCTTAACACCCATACCAACATAATAATCTTCATATATTTGTGATTCTCTATTTTCTGTTAAATTATCTTCTGTATTGTTTTTATCTAAAATAAAATAAATAAAACCTCCTAAAATTATTAATAGTAAAATTGCAATTATAATATCTTTTGTTTTTTTCATGGTTTTAATAATATCACTAATTAATTAACTGAGAAACATTTGCAATAAAACAAAGCTTCTGATACCATTTACTACGTAAATAATATACCTAATTTAAATGGTTAAAATAGAGAAAAAAAAGATAGGAAACAAAGGTTTTTATTACTTATCAGAGCAAATAAAAATCGGTAAAAAATTTAAAAAAATTCAGGTTTATATAGGAAAAAATATACCTAAAGATTTAAGTGTTTTTTATAGTAGGTTAGAAAAAAAAGAAATCCATATAGTATTAAATAATATTTCTGACATTTTTAATATTGAAAGAGGTTTAATTGATACATATAAAAAAATTGAAAAAACGAGAATTCAATTTAAATACCTGTTTTTAAATTCTTCTGAAAAAAACGAATCAATATTTTGGAGAGATTTTGCCATTAAATTTATTTTTGAATCAAATTCAATTGAAGGAAGTAGATTATCTGAAAAGGAAGTTGAAAATATAGTTAAAAAAAATTACATCAAAAAAAGTTTAGATAGAAAAGAAATCATCGAGGTTGAAAATTCCATAAAAGCTTTTAAAAAAATAAAAGAATCTAAATTTAGACTTAACCAAAATTCTATAAAAGAATTACATGAAATTATTGTTAATAATCTTGGAATCGAAACTGGCTATAAAAAAAGTAAAATTATTGTTAACAATAAAGAAACTTGCTCTCCAGAAAAAGTAAGAAGTGAGATGACGAGACTTATAAAATGGTGGCAATCGGAGAGAAAGAAGAAAGTAAACCAATTCTTGTTGGCTATAAAATTTCATCAGAAATTTGAATTGATTCACCCTTTTTCAGATGGTAATGGACGCGTTGGTAGACTTATTTTAAATTGGATGCTTTTAAAATACGATTACAAAATTATATTGTTTAAAAATAACAATAGGAGAAAATATTTCTCGACTCTAAATTCAGCAGACGAAAATAGAAACAACAAGCTATACAGATATTCCGTTGATGTATATAAAAACACATACAAAGAAATGACATGATAAAAAAAATATTCGCAAAAAAATCGCTAGGGCAAAATTTTTTAAAGTCCAAAATAATCTTGAATGAAATTATTTCAGCAGGGGAAATTTCTGATGACGATTTCATAATCGAAATCGGACCGGGGAAGGGGGCTCTGACAGAAAAAATTTTAGAAACAGGAGCGAAGGTTTTGGCTATCGAAAAAGACAGTCGACTAATTTCATTATTAGAGGAAAAATTTGAAACAGAAATTAAAAATAACCAATTGCAAATCTTAGAAGAAGATATTTTAGAATTCGACACAGGAAATGACCCGCCAGAAAATTTCAAGAATAAAAAATACAAATTAATTGCCAATATCCCTTATTACATCACCGGACAAATCTTTGAGAAATTTTTGACGGCGGATAATCAACCAGAATTGGCAGTATTCATGATCCAAAAAGAAGTGTGCGATCGGATAGTTGCACGAGACAACAAAGAAAGTATTCTTTCAATCTCAGTTAAAGCATACTGCGAACCTAAATACATCAGAAAAGTCCCCGCTCGATTTTTCTCTCCTACACCAAAAGTAGACTCTGCAATCATAAAACTTCAAAACATCTCAAAGAAAACTTTTGAAGAGTCAGATGCGTCTGAAAAAGATTTTTTCGAATTAGTTAAAACCGGATTCTCACACAAAAGAAAAGTTTTGATTTCAAACTTAAAAGAGTGGGCACAAAAAAAAGGAATTAATTTATCAGAAAAATTCGACCAGATAGGTTTAGATAAAAAAATCCGCGCGGAAAAATTATCAGTTCAAGATTGGATTAGCTTATTAAAATAAAACTAAGAAGTCCCAAAACCAGGAGAGCCACCACCAATTAATCCATCATTAGGAAGACCAGTACAGTTAGTTCCGGTATAAATATAACATTGTCCACCACCAGAATAAGAGCCTAATTGATACAAACCATATGGACTACCAACCAATAAATTAGATCCGGGTCCATAAATTAGACGCAGCATGCCTCCCGACTTGTAATCTTGAATAAATAACATAAGAGAATTACTACAATTACAATAAAAAACTCCTGATAATCTACCGCCAAAATAAGATGCATTAGAGACATTAGGAAAAGAGAATAGTGCCAATAGTGAAGTTATTATAAATGTTGCTAAAAATTTTTTCATAAATTAATTATATAAGAAATCAACAAGTTGCGCATCTGAAATTCCGTTTGAATTTTGAACTTGGATAACACCTTCGACCTTTTGTTCGACAGGATCAGTAATTTCACCACCGATATTAATATTAGAAGGTCTATCCACAGTAAATTTTATTTCATTCCCGCTTGATCTAGCAGAATAAGTCCCGAGAGCTGTCATAACAGTATTTTCATTTTCAAAACCTGAACCTTTGATTGTTACCGTATCCCCATATTCAATAACAGAAGGCGAAATGCTAGAAATTTTTGGTGGATTATAATTATCAACTATTTCAACAACGAGAGGTTTAGAAATATAATTTCCATTCTTTATGTAAAGTTCATATTCTCCAGCTGGCAAATTGGGCGCCTCGAACATCATAAAATTAGATTCAATATCAACATCAGAAACAACTTTATCATTTTCAAAATTAAAGAAATAAATTTCAGAATTAGAATTGACTCCAGTTCCCACAACAGTTAAGTCGTCACCAGATTCAAAAACTTTCTGAGAGACGAAGTAAACTTCCATTGTTGAATCAGAACGAATTAAGTCTGATTGGTTAGTTGTTTTATTATCTGATTGCTTTTTTTCATCACTAATAAGTTCTTCTTTTTTATCATCAAAACTAATCTCGAGATTATCATTATAATCGGATTTTAAATCAACATCTTTTTTTGATTCTTGTTGATTATTATTAGAATAAGCAACATTATTTTGATATTTATTTTTAATAAAAGAAATCGTGCTAGGACCAAAATACCCTGTTCCTTGGATAAGCCCAACAGGAGCCAAGACTTCGGATCGATATTTATTTTGAAATTTTACCAGGGCGTTTTTAGTTAAATTTCCAAAATATGTTGTCTCATTGCCGATCGATCCTACACCAGATACAGCAACCCTTGTGTCAGAATCTTGATTTAGAATTTTCTGAAGTTCTAAAACATCTTGCCCAACATCCCCAACTTTTAAATTTCGATAAAAATTAAAAGCCTGCGTCTGCGCTTGCACTTGAACAAATGTAGTCGCGATTAACAACAAAATCAAAGAAAAAATAATTTTATAGAAACTGTTCATTACTATAAAATTATAGCATTTTATTTGTTATAATTTAAAGCATATGAAATTACCAGTACCGAGCCCAAAAGCATCAGGTTCAATTTTACTAATAATAATCCTATCAACTTCGATAATTGTTTATTCAAATTATAATAAACAAAATACTGTGGCAACTGGAGAAATTACAACCGAAGGAATATCGGTAACATCACAAATAAACAGAGACTCTGTAAATATAGACAGCGACGGTGATGGATTATTAGACTGGGAAGAAAGCCTGTGGGGAACTGACCCAAATAATCCTGATACTGACAGTGATGGAACAAATGATTATGATGAGATAAAAGCTAACAGAAATCCTTTGGTGGCGGGACCTAACGACGAAAATATCGATTTAGAAGACGAAGCACTAGCGAGAATTCAATCAAGAAACTTTGACGAAGACGGACTTACAAATCAAGTGGCTTTAACTTTTGCTGATACATATTTTAATTCAAGAGATGGTAGGGAATTAACAAATGAGCAAAAAAATCTTTTAGTAAACCAACTTAGCGAACAAACAATCAAACAAATAAAATTCGACAGTATTTATACTATAAATTCTATAAGTACTTTTGACCCAATTAATAACGACGAAAAATTAATCCGATACACAGATTTATATTTAGCAAAACAAGTAGAGTTTTTAAATTTAATCGTCCAAAATTATGAAAATACAAACTACGAAGCTTTAGGTAATGAAGTAATTAAAAAATCTAATGAAATAATGTCTATAGAAACACCCCAGCAGATCGCTAATCTTCATCTTGAATTAGCAAATAATTATTATCAACTAGGAAATATTATCAAAACTTTTGAAAAAGAAGAGGAGGATCCATTATACGCAATGCTTTCTCTTCGTTTTTACGAAAACACACAAATTAAAATAAGAGATATAAACATACTAATAGGCGATTTTCTTGAAGAAAGTGGTATAATTTTAGGAGATAATGGAATTAAAATACAAAATGATTAAAAAAAGTTTATCTAAAAAAATATCTATTTTCCTAACTTTAGTTTTGTTGACCACAACCCTTTATCCTACTTCTATTGGCGCACAAGAATTTGACAGACTTGGAGATCAGACTGATTTTCTACTTGAACCTGCAACCACACCTGGATCATCACCACAAAGAACATCCACTGGTTTTGAGCCAGAATCAAACACTAATCCATCTATTATATTTAATGACCAGGTTGCATCGATGCAAGGTCCAACCCAAGGTAATGTAGAATCTTGTTTAGCTTCAATCGTCCAAGACAGTTTGATAAATACCTTGGGCGGTTCTGTTGGAAATATATTAGGAGATCTTGGACTTGGTGAGCTGATAGGCGGTGCAACGGGTGCAATTTCAGGAACAATAGGTGGTGTTTTAAATAATACACTCGGTTCAATCGGCGGTTCTATTGGTGATACTTTTGGATCAATAGGTGGCTCTATTGGTGGGTCACTAGGGAATGCATTCGGTGACCTTGGTAGTTCACTTGGTGGATCAGTCGGTAGTATAGCAGGAGGTTTTGGTGGGGGAGGAACAGTTCCAGTTAACGAAGATGCTCTTCGAGAAATCAACGATGCCATAAGAGCATTAGAAGTAGAAATAAAAGCTGATACTGGTGCACAAGTCTCAAAGGAAGTAGGGGACGGCGCAACAAGTCTAGACTCGATTGCTTATTGTTTAGCAAACAAAGCAATCGAGGGAATTCTATATGGAACAATTGATTGGGTTAATCGAGGTTTCGATGGTAATCCTGTCTTTGTGGATAATCCAGAAAAATTCTTTGGTGATATCGCAGATTACGAGCTGGGAGGTTTGTTAAATGAATTGTCAGGCGGCCTTCTTTGTTCAAATATTGATGCCTCAATCAGAGTTAATCTAATCAAAGATTACAATTCTCAGAAATATGGTGGTTCATACGATACCAGAAGAAGATGTACGCTTAGTGATATAACTGCGAATGTAGAGGCATTTGCAAATGGAGATTTCAGTCAAGGTGGTTGGGATGCGTGGTTGGCATATACAACCAACCCTTATAATAATTATTATGGGGCAACAATAGCAGTTAACCAAGATTTAAATGATAGAATATCCAGAAGCCAATCCTTGGCTGCACTAGAGCTAGATTGGAATAATGGATATCAAAGCATTAGAGACAGACAGACTGGTGCGATAACTACACCAGGAAACATGATCCAATCCCAAGTAGAAAAAAGGTTGAACGCTCCGGTGGACCGCCTAACCTTTGCTGATGAATTCGATCAACTATCAAATTCCTTAATTAACCAATTCATTAAAATGTCAATCGGTGAAGTGTTTGATGGTATATTTTAAATATAAATTAAATAAATAATAATGTTTTTCGGGGGAAACAAAAACATAAACAAGAAATTAGGAGTTTTAATATTATCTCTGGTTTTTGTTTTTGGATTTTTAAGTGATTTTAATCATGTATTTTCAATGAGTGGGAGCGTTGGGAGTTATGGTGTTGGCACACCAATCCCCACAGGAGAAGAGGTGAGAGAGAATGAAATTAATAAATTAGATACCCAAATACAACAAGCCAAAGGTGTTTTAAATAACCAAATTTCTATCTTTCAGAGATGTTGGCCTAACCCAGGAGAAACTAGGGAAAAAACAGAAGATTGCCCAACAGACAGAACTTTTGATGAGATGACATCATTAATATGGGAACAAAGACAAAAAATAAATAGTCTAGGAGCAGAATTAGATGACCAAACAAAAGGCTGGTTTGGAGAAAGAGGTTTTTTTAATGAGGTATACGGTGATCCCATAAAAGATGTAGTTGATTCATTGAGTCCTGCTGAAATAATCAAAAATGCTTTATTCTCATTTTGGACTGGTCTTTCAAATATGATCATCGAGGGTGTAGGGTTGCTACTTAGATTGGCAGGATTAATGCTAAATACTGTGGTAAGCGTCACTATTATAGGAATGTCTGACTTTATCAAGGGAAATAATAGTGAAGCAATCAAAATATCTTGGTCTATTTTCAGAGACATAATCAACATTTTGTTTATATTCGGTCTTCTATATGTTTCAATTTCAACAATAGTAAAAGGAATAGATTCGAAAACAAAAAATTTACTTGTGTCCATTATAGCTTCGGCACTATTAATTAATTTTAGCTTCTTTTTTACTTCAGTTGCTATAGATGCATCCAACTTTTTAACTATAGAAATTAAAAATAACTTAGGTACATGTGCCTCAAACGAAGGAACAAGCAAACTTGGACAAGCAATAATTGGTATCGATGATGGTATAAGTAACTGTATTATCAATAATTTAAAACTACAGACGGCTCTCGATCCAACTGTAGAGGGCGGGATAGCAAATGCTATTAACCCAAAAGATAACTTTTTTGGTGAGTGGGGTTCACTTCTTGTTGGTACACTATTTGGTTCTATTTTTATACTTATAACAGCTTTTGTATTTTTTACATTAGCGATAATGCTTGTAATCAGATTTATAATGCTTATTTTACTATTAATCACATCACCAGTGATGTTTTTAGGTTGGGTTCTGCCAAATTTATCTAGCATATCAAAAGGTTGGTTTAAATCTCTTAATGAACAGTTGTTATTTCCTCCTCTTGTATTTTTATTTATTTTTATAACTATATCAATTACAGATTCTATAAATCTGGTTGGTAGTGGAACATTTGGGGTAATAATAAACTACTTACTAATAATCGGATTCATGCTCGCTTCGATAGTAATCGCAAAAAAAACAGGTGCGACGGGTGCCGACTGGGCAACAGCGAAAGCCGGCAATCTAACATTTGGTGCATCAGCTAAACTAGGTAGAACTACTGTAGGCAGATGGGCATCGAGGGGGGCAGAAAATATCAAAGGCAACGGACTTGCTGCCAGAGCAACAAGAAGTGCACTTAAAAATGTTGGTAACAGCACATTTGACGCTCGTAAAACCAAAGCATTTTCAGGTGTTGGAACAGCGACTGGTGTGAATTTTGGCGAAGGAAAGAGTGACGGATTTACTAAACTTCGAGAAAAAGAGGTTAAAGATAGAGAAGCAGTTTATAAAGAATCTAAGAAACCAACATATAAAGAATCTAAAGAAATTGGTGACTTGAGAGCAAAATTAGAAACAAATGAACCAACAAAGAATGCAATAAAATCAATTGGTGACGCAGAAAAGAACATAGAAAAAGTAGAAGAACAAATGAAAGGTCTAGATAAGAAAAGTCCGGAATACACTAACGCACAAAGAGTATTACTAAATCAACACCAAACAATTTCAAGGAACAAGAAAATTATAAACGACAGTGAAGAAATGAAAAGAATTAAAGAAATAGAAAAAGATGGTAAAGAAAGACAAAAGAAAGAATTAGAAAGATTAACCAGCGGATGGCTTGGAAAAATTCAAGGAGCCGAAAGAGAGGCTGCTAGAAAAATTAGAGAGGGTAAGGAAAAAGAAAAAGGAGAAAAAGATACTGACAAAATCATAAAGGGATTAAAAGATAAAATTGATGATAAAGACAGTAAATAATTATGGAAAACAAATCAACACAACAATTAATAGAAGAAAGATTCGATCAGCTTCCAAAAGTAATCCAAAAAGCGATTACAGAATCTGATTGGATAGATGAACTTCGTAAAATAATTGAGGAAAATGATCTATTAATCGATCAAGGACTTGCTATTGAAACAGAAACTTTTTTGATGATGCTTGGTTTAGAAAATCCATCTAACTACACAAAACAGATAAAAAAAGAAGCCAATCTATCAAAAGAACAAGCAATTACTGTTGCAACAGAAGTAGAAAAAAGAATTTTGAGCAAGGTTAAAAAAATGATTATCGAAGAAACAGAAAAAGAATCCGGCAATGAAGGAAATCCATTAAAAGACATACTAGGAACAGACCCAGAAATAGAAGAGGCTTTACCTAAAATCGACACTAACCTAGACGATGAACCAGACGATGAAAGACAAAACCTAGTCAGAGAACTAGAGGGAGATATTGAAATTGAGGATGAAAATGAATATGAAAGTGACGAAGGTGAAAATACTCTAGAAGAAATAAACGAACAAGAAAAAGAATGGATTGAAGAATCAAAATCAGAAATTCCAAGTGATTTACCAACAGGAGAATCTACATCAAATAAAATTCCCTTACCGGAAAATGAACAAAAGAACCCAAGAATAATTGAAACACTCACTCCTAATAACCATAACGGTCTACCAATGCTTGAATCAATCAGAACATTAGAAACTGATTCTGAAAATAGAGGAGGTATTGTTAACCAAAAATTAAAAAATCCTTCTATTACAAGATCTAAACAAGTGGATAACCAAAAAAAGCCTGAAAACTCAACCCCAAAGGAAGATGTTTATCGTGAAGAACCTGTAGCCGAAATAAAATTTGAAAGCCAACCAACTGAACAAAATTCAGAATCAGAAGAGGAAGAGAGAAAAGAAATCGAAATAGATAATCAGCATTTAGAAGAAATGCCACCAAAACCCACAGAAAAACCAGAAACTTCTCATGACCCATACCGTGAACCGCTAGAGTAATTAAAAACCTAATAAAAATTGTTATAATAATTTTATGAGATACCAAGTTCCACAATTCATTGAGGTAGAAGACAAAATCTTTGGGCCTCTTACTCTAAAGCAGTTTCTCTATACTGCTGGTGGGGCGGCTTCGGGTTTTATTATTTGGTCTATTTTTCCTACTTTTATTGCCGTAATTATTGGGGCACCTGTAGTTATTTTTTTCCTGGCGTTGGCTTTCTACAAATACAACAACAGGCCTTTTGTAATAACTGTTGAGAATTCAATAAAATATTTTTTGGGGAACAAGCTTTATATCTGGAAAAAGCAACCCAAAGAAATCGACCCAAAAAAACCAGAAGAAAAGCAAGAGGAGGACCCAGGATTATACGTTCCTAAATTATCTGATAGTAAATTAAAAGAGCTTTCTTGGAGTTTAGATATTGATGAGAAATTAAACGATTAATCTGTTATAATATTTTCAATGGCAACACAATCAAGTCAAGAATTTGTTCCTATAAAAGAAGTCCGCGATGGAGTAATTATCCTGAAAGATGGTTCAATGCGAGCAATCTTGATGACTTCTTCTATTAACTTCGCTCTTAAATCAACAGACGAGCAACAATCTATTATTTTTCAATTTCAAAACTTTATGAATACGCTGGATTTTTCAATTCAGATTAGCATCCAATCTCGTCGCCTAGATATCAGACCATATATTGCACTTCTAGAAAATCGTCAACGCGAACAAACTAATGACTTGATGAAAATACAAACCAAAGAATATATTGAATTCGTAAGAACTTTCACTTCAAACACAAACATTATGACTAAGAGTTTTTTCATCGTAATCCCTTATACTCCTGCAAAAATGAGTATCGGCAAAAAGGGCTTATTTAAAAAAGAAAAAGATAGGTCTAGAAAAGAAAGCACTGAAAATTTTGAAGAGAACAGGATACAATTAGAACAAAGGGTTTCTATTGTAGAGCAAGGAATTACCAGAACCGGAGTCCGAGCAGTTAGATTGGGAACAGAGGAGGTGATTGAAATATTTTATAAGCTGTTTAACCCTGGTGATGTTGAAAAACCAATACCACTTGAATAAATATTATGGGAATTTTTGATTTTTTAAAAAAAGAAGATAAAAAAGGTCCAGATTTAACATCTTTTATGCCACAGCAGATTTATGAATCTGGTGTCTTGGAATTAAAAGATGTCATTGCACCTTCTGCCTTACAAGTTTCTCCTCGTGAAGTAAACCTAGGGGATAAAGTGGCTCGTAGTTTTTTTGTAATATCATACCCAAGATATCTTTCAGACAACTGGTTCTCTCCAATAATTAACCTAGATCGTGTTTTTGATGTTTCAATTTTTGTTCACCCTATTCAAACCGAAAAAATAATGCGTCAGTTCCAAAAAAAAGTTGCAGAAATTCAAAGTCAGATTTCAACAAGAGAAGAGAAGGGTTTGGTTCGCGATCCAAAACTTGATACTGCATACAATGATCTAGAAACTCTCCGTGATCAATTACAACAAGCACAAGAGAAAATTTTTGATGTTGGACTTTATATAACAATTTATGCTGAAAGTAACGAGGAATTGGACAAATTTGAATCAGAAATGAAGTCTATTCTAGAATCAAAACTTGTTTATGTTAAGCCGGCTATTTTCCAACAAGAAGCAGGATTCAAATCAGTTATTCCAATTGCGACAGATCTTTTAAGTGTTCACTCAAAACTAAACTCTTCTCCATTGTCGAGCCTTTTCCCATTTATCTCTTTTGAGCTTACATCAGACAAGGGAATTCTTTATGGAATTAACAGACACAACTCTGGATTAATTTTGTTTGATCGATTCTCACTTGGTAACTACAATTCTGTAACATTTGCCAAGTCCGGTTCCGGAAAATCATACATGACCAAGCTAGAAATTTTGCGTTCCTTAATGTTTGATACCGAAGTCATCGTAATTGACCCCGAAAAAGAATATGAATATATGGCAGAAGCAACAGGTGGTAGATTTTTCGACATCTCTCTAACATCAGAACACCACATTAACCCTTTCGATTTACCAGCACCAGGAGAAGACGAGGAACCTTCTGATATTTTACGTTCTAATATTGTTAACTTGGTGGGGCTTTTTAGGATTATGCTTGGTGGTTTATCTGCAGAAGAAGATGCTATTATCGATCGTGCTATTAGTGAAACCTATGCTTTAAAAGATATAACTCCTGAATCTGATTTTTCACAAATTGAAGCACCGTTGTTATCAGATTTTGAATTAGTTTTAGGAGGTATGGAAGGTGCAGAAAACCTTATTCAAAAACTTTCAAAATTTACCCAAGGAACATGGGCTGGTTTCATAAACAAACCAACAAATGTTGATATTAATAAAAAATTCGTTGTATTTTCTCTTCGTGATATGGAAGATGAATTGAAGCCGGTTGCAATGTATCTGATTACACACTTTATTTGGACCGCAATTAGAAAAGAATTAAAGAAAAGACTTCTTGTAATTGATGAGGCGTGGTGGATGATGAAATCTGAAGACACTGCATCGTTCTTGTTTGGTCTAGCTAAAAGAGGGCGTAAGTACTTTTTAGGTGTTTCAACCATTACACAAGACGTTGAAGACTTTCTAAGTTCACCTTATGGGCCACCAATTATTTCAAACTCTTCAATTCAGATGTTGATGAAGCAATCTCCTTCATCTATAGATGTTGTCCAAAAGACCTTTAACTTAACAGACGAAGAAAAGTTTCTATTACTAGAATCAAATGTTGGGGAAGGGATATTCTTTGCAGGTCAAAAACACGTCGCCATCAAGGTTATTGCCTCATACACAGAAGACCAAATTATTACATCCGACCCATCACAACTACTTTCAATTAAAAAATCTAAAGAGGAACTAAAAGCTAGCGCTCCAAATCAATTCAATCAATCAAAAATTTCTCAAGCTCAAAAAAGTTTAGATAAATTTTAATAAATCTTTAAAATTTAATTTCTAAATTTTTTAAATTATGAAAGAAAATAAAGAACCAAATAAATTTGCAAGAATCAGCAAAATCGGCGCAGGTTTTATGGTAACTGTTGCTATTTTTTACGATTTATTAGAATTAGGTGTCGATTGGATTCCGGGAGTAGGACAAGCAATAGCACTCTTTATAGATATTTTTGCAATGATGCATTTTGCATTATGGTTTAAACTTAAAGGTATAAAACTTGGTAGTCCTAAAAAAATTGCTAGATTTTGGTTACCAATGCTAACAGAATTACTACCTATACCATTACTAGACATTGGATTAACAACATTAGGTGTAATTCTTACAATTGGAATAACTTGGACGGAAGACAAGACGGGAGTAAATTTGAACAAGTCTAAGAATCCTTCTAAAAATATAAGACCTAGATTACCAAAAAACAGATAGTGAATAAATAAATAATAAAATTCTCTAATATTCTGTTATAATTATACTAATGAAAAAATATTTTTTATTGACACTTTTATTATTAATGACACCATATTTTGCCTTTTCTCAAACGAGAGTGGAGGAGCAAGTCTCTATTGAATTATCACCTCAACACCCAGGACCGAATGAGTTAGTTATTGTATCGATTGAAAGCTTTCAAATTGATTTAAATAAATCTGAAATTAATTGGTTGGTTAATGGAACCCTCCAAGAATCAGGATTTGGGCTTAAAACTTTTAGTTTTACAACAGGAAGTTTGGGAGAAGAAACCAATTTATCAGTAAGAATAGTAAAACAAAATGGTGAAATAACCACAAAAAATATCTCTGTAAACCCAGGAGGAGTAGACTTGTATTATGAACCTCAAACTTATACCCCTCCATTCTATAAAGGTAAGCCTGAATTTACTTTCCAATCTGATTTAAAAATAATTGCTCTACCAAATTTTGTGGATCAAAATGGTAATAAAATTCCTTCAGGAAATATTGTATATAATTGGAAGATAGATGGTAGTGCAGACCAAATAAATTCCGGAGTCGGAAGAGATGTTTATAATTACCAATCGGGGATTTTGTCTGGCCCAGTCCAAGTAGTGTTAGAAGCTTCACCAATAAACTCTAACCAGTCTGCTAGAGTGGTAGAGACTGTTAGACCCACTGAACCCACAATACTGATTTATGAAAAAAACCCTATCTACGGAACAATTTTTGAACAAAACATTAAAAATGATTTTATAGTAAATAGGGAAGAAATTGAACTTGTGGCAATTCCTTATAATTTTAGCCAAGATATAATAAGAAATGGTACTTTTAAATGGTTATTAAACGGGGAGAGAGTAAATAATTTTATTTCAAATAATATTATTTTTAGAAAGACTGACGATAGAGAAAGTAGTAATAACATAACAATTGAAATAGAGCATAAAAATAAAGTATTACAAATCAAAAGATACTCATTTCCACTAAATTTCGGTGGTGGAAACAATGAATTTAATTTTTAAAATATGAAAAAAAGAAATTTTAAAATAGTTATATCATTCTTTATAGTAGGAATAGTAATTCTGACAATAGGGTTATTTGCAAACCAAAGCTCTGACATTGTCTCTCTTGGGGATGGTCAATTAGCAAACACTTTTAGTTCACTTCAACAACCTCAATTAGGTGATTTAGCTAACGAGGAAGAAGCTAAAGGATATCAACCAATCTCTGGTATTGATTTTAATGCTGGAAAGACTGGTGCGGGTGCAGATAGCAACTTTATTGCGTTACTTAGAACAATATTTAATTGGGGGATTGCAATTGCGGTAATATTGGCAACTCTTGCGGTTATTGTTGGAGCAGTACAGTATATGACCACTGATGCTATTTACGACAAAAAAGAAGGTCGCCAAAGAATGACTTCTGCAATTGGAGGATTAATTTTAGCCCTAATGTCATGGCTTATCCTATTTACAATTAATGAAAATATATTTGCTAGCAATTTCTTACTCAAACTTCAAAATTTAAAAGAAGAAAACACTAAAAACCAATCGAGTGGTGGTGTAGTAGCTGGTGGCTCCAACTTAGCACCCGAACAACAGGTTGAATTAAACAAAAAAGAAGCAGAGGATTTATTAAGCACAGCTGAAATGTATAAAAAAGAATCAGATCGTTGGCAACGAATACAAAGAGAGTGTTTTGATGCTGATGAAAAATTTATTGAAAATTCAACTAACCCAGACTGTAATTTAATTGCTAAAATTAATGGATTTTCTGGTGCCAACCAATCAGCAATACAAGCAAAAGAAGCAGAAATTGAGGCAAGAGAAAAGGCGGTTGAGTTACTTAAAAAGAACGCAGAAATAATGGGCGACAATAATAGTCAATCATTAGAAGATATAGAAAGTAACAAAAATAGACTAGATGAAATAAATAATACTGGCAATTCCTCAAGTGGATCATTTGAAAATCAAAACACTCAAAATAACGAGACTAGTTTTAACCCAGAATCAGAATTTAATTATGATTTTTTATATGACCAACAAAATAACACTGGTGTAGATGATGGTAGATTAACACTTCAAGAAATTATAGATTTGAATAAAAACCTAAAAGATCAACAGGAAAGCAATCAAAACTCAAACAACAAACAGGTGGAATATGAGTTAACAGAACAACAAAAAAACAACCTGGCTTTTCAAGAACAATCGATGAAAAATATTATTATTAAAAATGAATCTATTGATTTAACAAAAGTATCTAATGAATTAAAGGATGTTTTAGAAATTTTTAGAGACTCTTGTTGTGGTCGAAAAGTAGTAATTGCAGGAACAGAGACCTACACCCACTCTTTTAATGTTTCAGATGTCTACCCCGAAGAAAATAGTTTTTTAATTGAAAGAAGTGTTACAAACGAATTGGGTGCCGACCTCTGGACTTCTTTAAATTTTTTCGTATCAAGAAACACCTACCCAGATCAAAATATGGTTGAAATAACAGAGTATATAAAATGTAGAGATTCAAATAATAAATCTTATTGCAGAATACCTGAAAATTTTAGGGAGATAGCAGGTGAATACACTAGCACCAATAACAAAGGTGTTTTAGCTATAGATTTATTAAGAAATAAAAGGTATATAAGTGAATTTAATGGTTACGACGCAACAGTTGTCTACAATAATAACAGTTGGGAAATTAAAATTGATTAATTTTTGTTATAATTATTTTAAATGAAAAAAGCAACAGCGATAAAAATATTAATATTATTAATTTTAATAGCAGTAGGTGTAATAAGTTATTACTTCTTTTTCCAAAACAACCAAGAAAGTACCCGAGAGGTTGTATCACCAGAACAACCTAATAGTAATTTTTTTCCAGATTCAGAAAATTTTAACCAAGGAACAACCGACCAACCACAAAATAACGACCAGCGCCCTAATAGAGATTCACAAGATATTACTACACTTAGACAAATTTCAGAAAATCCAACTGCTGGTTTTATAATTTTTGACGAAACATCAACAACAACTAATGAATTAGTAAACAACACAGGCGATGGAGATGAAGAGGTGGTAATAGAGGAGGTTGTCGACAGTAAGACAGTTTACAGATTTGTTAATAAATCTAATGGAAATATTTTTGAAACAGATTCTAAAACAAGCTCTATAAATAGAATAACTAATAAAACCATCCCAAAGATTCAAGATTCTATTTTTTCTAAAGACGGTAATAATGTTATTTTTAGATATTTAGATAATTCAAACAGAATCGAATCTGTTTTTTTGAAATTAATGGACAACAAATCATCAACTACAACAGATGACACTAGCGAAAATACAAACAGTTTTAAAGAATTAGAGACTAATTTTCTTCCTAAAAACATAACTAATTTAGATATTAACAATGAAGATGTTTTGTATACACTTGAAACAAACAATGGATTAAATGGTTTTGTTTTTAATGTTGATTCTATTTTAGATCAAACCCTTTCTTTTGGTTCAAAATTATCACAAGTTGACGTAAAATGGTTAAATGAAAACTCTGTATTAATCGGAACAAAACCATCTAATAGTTCTAATGGTTTATTATTTCAATATAATTTAGAAACAAAACAAACAAACAAAATTATAGAGTCCAGAATTGGATTTAATTTTCTACCAAATAAAAATTCTAACTTTATTGTATATTCCGAATTGAGTGGTGATTCAATAAATTCATATTCTTACAATATTGAAACAAATGAGACTATTGATTTAAATTTAAACACCATTGTTAGTGATAAATGTGCATGGAGTAATGTAGAAGATACAATTATTTATTGTGCAGTTCCAAACAATCAAATTGGTTTTGGCTACCCAAACACTTGGTATCAAGGACAAGTTTCTTTTAATGATTCTTTGTATCAGATTGATGTAGAATCAGATTTAAAGATCAAAATAGACGGCTTAGAAGGGGACTTTGATATTATTAACCCTCAAGTTTCAAACAATGATGAATATATAACCTTCGTCAATAAAAAAGATTTAACTCTTTGGTCACTAGATATTAAATAATAAAATATTTAAAAATTAAACTGTTTTTTCTTCGACTTTTTCTGGTTTTATAACCTCTTCTTTTGAATTATTTGAATTATTCTTCTTGTTTTTAATAGTCTTTTTTAAGTAAGCTTCTTGGATTATTGAAAAGATATTACTTGTAACAAAATACAGGGCAATAATTGCACCAAAACTATATGAAATGAAAAGCATTATTGTTGGTATTACATAAACCATTTTTGTTTGAACATCCCTCATCATATCTTCCATAGATCCCTTTTCTGGTTTTTTGTCGTCTTTGTGAGGCAAGAGTAGTTTTGCTTGGAAATACTGCGTTATAGAGGCTAATAAGGCCAAAATAACACTCTTTTCTGTTAACTCTATTCCTAGAAATGATGTGTTTATCATTGTTGGTGAAGGAACAAAAGAATACAGTAATTCAGTATTAATAGCAGGTAAGCCAGCCTTCAAGAACATATAATAAAAACCAAACAAAAGAGGAAGTTGTATGAACAAAAGAAGGAAACCAGAAAAAGGCTTAATATCGTTTTCTTTATATAATTCCATCATTTTTTGAGCCATAACTTGTGGTTCGTTTTTGTATTTTTTCTTTAATTCTTTTAAAGGCTCTTGAATATCCTTCATTTTGATTTGAGTCTTGATTTGGCTTTTTGATAAAGGAAAAATAACAAACCTGAAAACAATAGTTAAAATTATTACCGCAAGACCTAAATCACTAGTTATAAAATCAACCAAAAAAATTAGAGCGTTATAAAATGGCTTTACTATTAAAGATATAAATATTGAACTGATCATAATGTTATTAAATAATACACTTACTAATTAAATTATCAATCTCTTCTTTATTTTTATAAAAATTTCTATTGTTTATAAAGAAAACAAAATCTAAATTATTAATATTTTCAACACTTTTAATCAAAGAAATTAATTTTCTTTTTAAAAAATGTCTTTTAACTGCATTTTTTTCTGTTTTTTTAGATATAACAACAGAAAAACGAGGGAAGGGTAGGTTGTTTTTAGAGGCTTTTAAAGCTAAATTACCAGATTTAAAAGAAAAATCAGGATTTTTCATTATTTTCCCGATTTTTTCTCTATCAATTCTTTGTTTTTTTGAAAACATTAGACTGCTAGTTTTTTTCTACCTTTTCTTCTTCTAGATTTTAACACATTTTTTCCAGCAGAAGATTCTGATCTTTTTCTAAAGCCGTGTGTTTTCAATCTTTTCCTTTTTTTAGGTTGGTATGTTGTTGACATATTTTTTTTATTAACAAGTTATCAACAGATTTTTAACATAAAACTTATTTTTTATCAAGTTTTTTAATTTCTTATAAGGTATATAATGATTAGCACTTATTTATGTCATCAGTTACTAACAATAAAAATATCTGGGAGGACGCTTTAGCTCAAATAGAGCAAGAAGTTTCAAAGGCAAACTTCAACACTTGGTTCAAAGATACTTTTATAAACAAAGTGAGTGATGGAGTTGCTCAAATCGGAGTTCCTAATAGTTTTGTTAGGGATTGGCTTAATAATAAATTTCATAAAACAATCTTAAAAAATCTCAGAGAAGTTTCAGATGAAATAAGATCCATAGAAATAGTTGTCTCTAAAAATAATAATAAAAATGACATTATTATTAACAAAAAAGAAGAAAAAAATAACAACGAATTACCTTTGGCTGATTTTTACATAAACAAAGATGATAATTTAAACCCAAGATATATATTTGAAACTTTTGTTATTGGTCCATTTAATGAATTAGCTCACGCTGCCACACAAGCAATCATAAAACAACCAGGTGTTGTTTATAATCCACTATTTATTTATGGAAATACAGGACACGGAAAAACACATTTGATCCAAGCGGCAGGGAACCAGATAAAAAAAATATCTCCAGATAAAAAAGTTTTCTATTTAACTTCTGAAAAATTCACTGTTGAATACATTAACGCAGTTCAACAAAACAAAGTTGGTTTATTCAAAGATAAGTATAGAAAATACGATGTTCTTATAATGGATGATATTCAATTTCTTTCAGGAAAAGAAAAAACTCAAGAAGAATTATTCCATTTGTTTAATACTTTATATGACAACAATAAACAAATTATATTTTCTTCTGATCAACACCCTAATTTCATACCAGGATTAGAAGACAGATTAAAATCTAGATTTAACCAAGGTATGATTGTTGATATTACACAACCAGACCATGAATCTAGAATTGCAATAATAAAAACAAAATTAGTTAAAAATGGTATAGAATTAAATGATGATGTTTATGATTTTCTGGCTAAATCTATAGAAGGTAATATTAGAGAATTAGAAGGTGTTGTAAATTCAATAGTTTGCCAAACTCAACTAAAAAACAGAAAACTTTCAATAACAGAGATAAAAGAATTAATCAAAAACACATCAAAACCTAAAAAAATGATTTCTGTTAATGAGTTAATTAAAATAGTTTCAGACTTCTTTAATATTGAAACTGAAAATATCAAAGATAAAACAAGAAGGAAAGAGGTTGTCAGACCAAGACAAATAATAATGTATATTTTACGTGAAGATTTTAATGTTTCTTTTCCAACAATTGGGGAAAAATTAGGTGGTAGAGATCACACAACTGTAATTCATTCATGTGAAAAAATTAAAAAAGATCTAAAAATAGATAATTCTCTTTCCCAACAAATTAACCAAATTAGGTCGATGTTAACTTAACAACAGGTGGAAAAGTTGTTGGTAAGTATTTGGTTAAGTTGTTGGTAAGTTTGAATTAAAATTAATAGAAAGTTGATAAAAAAATTAAAAATAATCTTATACAGTTTCTACAAAATGTTTTCCACAGTTTTTTAAAAAAATTTTTGTAAAAACAACCCTAAAAACATAGTTATTATAAACTTATAAACATATCCACAGGACTAATAATAAAAATAAATAATATTTAAAATGAAATTAGAAATTAACAAAGAAAGAATATTGAGGTCAATTCAAAAAGCGGAAAAGATCGCTAGTAAAAATGTAACACTTCCTGTTTTATCTTGTCTTTTATTTGAAGCTAAAGATGGAGAGTTAAATATCAAGGCAACTAACTTAGATATTAGTATTGTTATAAGCAATAAAGCAAAAATTGAAAAAGATGGCATAGCTGCAATACCATCTCAAACAATATCAAGTTATATTTCTAATCTACCAAAATCAGATACAAGTGTTAATTTTGAACTAAGAGATAATAATCTTTACATCAATACAAAATCAAGCGACACAACAATCAAAACTCAATCAGTTGATGACTTCCCACAAATTAATAAAACTTCCTCTGATGGACAAACTAGAGTCAAATCAGAAGATTTTATTAAAGGACTTAACTCTGTTTGGTATAGCTCCTCAAACTCAAACATTAAACCAGAACTTTCAAGTGTTTATGTTTACCAAAACGAAGATTATTTATTCTTTGTTGCTACAGACTCTTTTAGGTTGGCCGAGAAAAAAGTCAGGGTAAAAAATATTGATAATTTTAAAGATGTTCTAATACCTTTTAAAAATGTAACTGAAATAATTAGAGTTTTTGATGATGTTGAAGAAGAACTAACACTTGATTTGGTTGAGGATCAATTAATTATTAAATCAGAAGAGGTTTATTTATCATCTAGAATTGTTGATGGAACTTTTCCGGATTACAAACAAATAATTCCAAAAGAATCTAAAACAAATGTAAATGTTTTAAAAGAAGATTTTATTCAATCACTTAAAATTTCAAATATTTTTTCTGGTAAATTTAATCAAGTTGTTTTCTCTATTCTTCCAGAGGATAGTATTTTTGAAATACAATCAACATCAAACGATTTAGGGGAAACAAAAAACGTAATAAAATCAAAACAATCAGGAGAAAACCTAAAGATTAGTTTTAATAGTAAATATATAAATGATTGTTTTAATTCAATAAAATCAGAATCAATATCTCTTGATTTTTGCGGATTAGATAAACCCATGATAATAAAAGCATCTAACGACGACAGTTTTACTTATCTTGTTATGCCTATGAATAAATAATATTTGTTTTATGGAACAAATCAGTTTTTACTTAAAAAAATTTGAAACCTTAGAAATAAAAGGGGATAAATTAAAAGAAAAAATAATTAAATTAATATCAGAAATTTTAGATGTAGAAATAGATAAAAAAAATATCTTAATATTAAAAACAGGGGAGGTAAAAATAAAAGAAGTAGGATCTAAAAAAACAATAATTTTTCTAAATAAGAAAAAAATAGAGGATAAATTAAATAAGATTATTCTGTAATTTTTAATTCAATTTCTTTTCTATATTCATTATCTAATTCATCAACAACTTCAACAACTAAACTATTAGTATTTTTTATATCATCAATATCACTAGGTATAAAACTAAACGAATTATTTTCAGTTTCTATTTCCCCAATTTTTTTATTGTTTAGAATAACCGAACTATTTTTAATTTTATTTTCTAAAGCAACAACAATTACTAATATTTCATCTCTTAAATATTCAACATCTTCGTCTATGGTTATTATTTTTAGTTGATTTTCTTCTTCAAAATCAATATTTTCTATATCTTCAATTTCAAAATCATCACTTATGTTTTGTCTGTTAACCCAATTTCTAACAGGCTCTTCCCATAATTCATATTGAGAATCTTGATAAGGGTTACTAGGTGGTTCACCTAATGGATTACTCCTATCAACATAATGTAGGATGGAGTGTATACCATCAGTTCTTCCTGTTACTACAACCCTTTTATCACCATTATTATTTTCTACAACCTCAGTTCTTTCTCCTTTCCAATAACCAGCGATTATAGGTTTAACATTTAAATCCTTCTCTTCGGGGTCATTAAAAAATTCTTTGTCTCTTTTAGATAAGGCAAATTGTAGAAATTCATTCCACATCGGTGCAACAATAAAACCAGCAACTTTTTTATCCATCGATCTATTATCGTTGTTACCAGCCCAAGCAACAGTAGTTAAGTTTGGTGTGTATCCTGTAATCCAAGCATCTTTATAATCGTTTGTGGTTCCTGTTTTTGCAGCTACATCTTGATCAGGGAAATACAAATATGAATCAGGTCCAAAAGCAGGTGTTCTAGCTTGGTTGTCTGTTAAAACATCATTAATATCTCTAGATACATTTACATCTAAAACTCTTTCTGATCTAAAAATTTCTTCTTCTATATCAAACAAAATATTTCCTTTTGAATCTTCTATTTTAAGTATTGGAGTTTTTTGACTTTTAATACCTTCATTAGCAAAAACAGAATAAGCTGTTGCAATATCAATAGGTCTAACTTCACCACCACCAAGAACAAGAGTTAATCCATATTGATCAATATTTGTTAATGTTTCCAACCCCATCTTTTTTGCAAGCTCTAATGAATCTCTAATTCCTGCTAAATAAAGAGTTTTAACAGCAGGAATGTTTACAGATTGGGCAAGGGCATCTCTTAGACTTATTGGTCCTCTAAAAATATTATCGTAGTTTCCAGGCTTATAACAAGAACCTGAATTATAACCACAAGAAGTTGAAAATTCAGTTTCTAAATCAAAAACAACAGTATCAGGTCTATAACCTTTTGAAAAAGCATTAGCATAAACAATAGGTTTGAAAACTGAACCTGGTTGCCTCTCCGATGTTGTTATATTAAAGTTTCCGTCAATTTCTTTATCAAAATAATTTCTAGAACCAACCATAACTAAAATCTCACCATTCCTAGGATCCATCGATAGTATTGCTGTGTTTTCAGCGTCAAATTTTTCTGCATTTTCTAATGCATACTTTAAAGCTATCTCTTCAGCTTTTTCTTGGAGTTCCCAATCAAGTGATGTTGTTACTTTTAATCCTCCTTCTTCGATAATATCTCTACCGTACTCTTTCTCAATAATTTCTCTTACATACATAACAAAATGAGGAGCCTTTATACCGAATTCTTCTTGTTTTTGAAAAGAAACTTCTTCATTTTTTGCTTCATCTGCTTCATTTTGGGTTATAAAACCAGCGATAACCATTTGATCAAGAACAAAATTCTTACGATACTCTAATCTGTCTGTATTGTTTCCGTATGGAGAATAAAACGATGGTGCCTGGGGAAGTGCAGCTAGATAAGCAGATTCGGCCAAATTAACATCTTTTGCTTCTTTCCCGAAAAACCTTAAAGATGCTTCTTGAATACCATAAACATTTCCACCATAAGGAACTTCGTTTAGATAAATTTGTAATATTTCATCTTTAGTTAGGATATTTTCAAGTCTTGGTGCAAGAACCCACTCTTTCAATTTTCTGGAAACTTTTTTGTCACTTGTTAAAAGAGCGTTTTTAATAACTTGTTGAGTGATAGTTGAACCACCTTGTCCATCAAGTAAATTACCAGACAATATGTTTTTTAATACCGCTCTCACGATAGCTAAAGGTTGTATACCGTTGTGAGAATAGAAATTCTTATCTTCAACCGCGATTGTTGCTTGTCTTGCTAAAATTGAAATATCATCGAGCGGGACTACTGATCTTTTTATATCACCATGAACATCATATAAAAGTATTTCTCCTGTTCTGTCGAAAATTTTCGTTGATTGGCTGACCTTTCTTTCTTCAAAGTTTGCTAAATTGGGTAGATTGAAAGTTGTTGTCCATATAGCTAATCCACCAAATAGCAAGAAAAAAACCAAAAAAACTAAAAACATAGTTTTTTTAATTAAACCTAATCTTTTCTTGATGAATTTTTTGAAACCTTTTCTTTTTGTCATTTATGTTATTTAATACTCATTATAACTTTTTTTACAATTTTGTCTGTTTTGAGTTGTATATTAAAGAGTGCTAAAATTAACATATGTTTACGAAAAATAAAATAGATACTGATCCAGAGAAAATTAATAAAATCCTTACCAGAAACATAGAGGATATTTTTGTTTTAGAATCATTCAAAAAAAAGCTGGAATCAGGGAAACAACTTAGAATTAAATTAGGTTTTGACCCAACAGGGAGTAATATCCATATTGGTAGAGCAACTGTTTTAAGAAAACTCCGTGAATTTCAAGATTTAGGGCATAAAATAGTTTTTATCGTTGGAGATTTCACAGCGCGTGTTGGAGATCCTTCAGATAAACTTGAAAAACGACCAATGCTTGATTCAAAGAAAATCAAAGAAAATCTGCGTGACTATAAAAGACAAGTTGGAAAAATTATAGATTTATCTAAAACTGAATTTGTTTATAATAGTAAATGGCTTTCTAAATTGGATTTTAATGAAATTGCAGAGCTTGCCGAATCTTTTACTGTTAGTCAGATGATTTCCCGTCGTAATTTTAAAGATCGTCTAGATAAAGGGCAAGAAGTTTCATTGAGGGAGTTTCTTTACCCATTGATGCAGGGTTATGATTCTGTAATGGTTAATGCTGATATTGAAATTGGGGGCTTTGATCAACTCTTTAATCTAAAAGCGGGTAGAACTATTCAAAAATATTACAAAAAACCAGAACAAGATGTTTTGACTACTGTTATGTTAGAGGGGACTGATGGAAGAAAAATGTCTACTAGTTGGGGGAATGTTATTAATATTGTCGATGAGCCAAATGAGATGTTTGGAAAAGTTATGTCTTTGAATGATGAATTAATTGGAAAATATTTTAAAGTTTGCACGGACGTTGATGAGGGTGAAATAAAAGATATTGAATCAAAGATAAATTCAGGTGAACTAAACCCTCGTGATGCTAAAGTTAGATTGGCTAAAGAGCTTATTAAAATTTATCATTCAGAAGAAGATGCTAATAAGGCAGAAGAAAATTTTGAGAAAACTTTTAAAGAGGGTGGTGCTCCTGAAGATGTTTTGGAAGTTAAAGTTAATTCAGGATATAGATTAGATGAAACACTGATTGAAAACAAAATTATTTCATCTAAAAACGAATGGCGTCGATTAATAGAACAAAAAGGAATAACAGTTGTCGAGTCAGGAGAAAAAGTTACAGATTTAAATTATCTAATTAAAGAAACACAAACATTTAGAGTTGGGAAGAAGAGGTTTATAAAAAGTGTTGTCTAAAACTTTAAAATAAAAAACTGCGATAATTATCGCAGTTTTTTATTAGAAGTCATCTACATCATCAAAGGAATCTTCTATAACCTCGTCGTCCTCTTCATCGTTTACTTCTATCTCACCGAATTCATCAATTTCATCTTCTTCTATTACATCTTCATCTAGAAGATCCTCTCCTAAAAAATTTTCTATTCCTTCCATAATTTTTATATTTTAATAATATACTTTTATCAGAAAAAAAATATCTCTACAACACCTAAAATAAATTTAACTGTGGATATTTTCTGATAAGATAACAGAACTTTTTTAAAAGGCAATAGTGGATAAGTTTTTTATAAAATAAATAATAAAATATGTAGTATCAAGTAAAAAAGTCTCAACCAAAAATGGTGAGACTTTTGAAATGTAGATTGCAAACATTTAATATCGACAACGCGGTCTTGGTATAGGTGGTGGACAATAGTAAACCTGTCTTATTTTAACTATGCGGTATCTACCACAACGATCATATACTCGTCGAGGTTGATAATAGACATGTCCATAACAACGATGAGCACAAGATCCACCACTACCAATTTCTATTTTGAAATTGATCTTACTACGACCATAACCAGCATCAACCAAATTAAAGGTTGAAAAGAATATTGCAATCAAGACTATAATGAACTTTTTCATTTCTTAACCCTTTCCTGTTTTGAATCATAATCGTTGATATTGGAATTGATATATCAGCTAAAAAATTATGTTTCTAATCTATTTTTTATCCTAGTATATTATTAATTAGTTCGCAATGGTTTAATAAAAAATTCCCACTAAATTGTTTGTTTTAGTGGAAACCTTAGGAATCGAACCAACTAACGATTAATCACTTTCTTGCTACTAATATGACAAATCCCCGCAGCGATAGCATCAAATTCATCGTCGATTTTAACTTCTTTCTCTAGTTTAATAAGAAGAGGAATCATTTTAATAATGGAATTTTTATCACTTCCACCATCTCCAGTAACAGAAGTTTTAATTTGTTGTGGAGAATATTCAAAAACTTCACAACCAAAATTTTTACAAGTAGCAATTATCACACCACGAGCCTCAGCAACCATTAAAGCAGTCTTTACATTTTTATTGAAAAATAAAGTCTCAATAGATAAATCATCAGGTTTATATTCTTTCAAAACTTCTTCAATCCTTTTTTGAATTTGGGCAAGTCGGAGAGGGTGGGGGTCTGACGCTAATGTTTTAAAACATTCAGAAAATACCAGCTTTTCTTTTGTTGTGCCATCTTCTTTTTCTAATACAGCAATACCAAGTCTTTCATAACCCGGGTCTATAGCTAGAACTTTCATATTTATTCCGCATTAGTGTAAACCCCTTGAACATCCTCCAACTCTTCAATCGCATCAATTAATTTTCCAAGTTTCTCTCCGTCATCTTCTGAGATGGGAGCTGTAGAATTAGGTTTCCATTCTGCACCTTCTTTTGTAAAAGCCCAGCTAGCGGCACCTGGCGCAGCCAATTCGTAACCCAATTTTGAAAGGGTGTGGCGAACTTCGGCAGCAGTCCTGTTTTTATTATCAGTAAGTCCTTCGATGATAATAGCGACTCCACCTGGACCATAAGTTTCATATACTACCGCTTCCATTGCTGCGGTATCAGAATCAGTTCCTTTTTTAACAGCGCGATCAATAGTGTCTTTCGGCATGTTTTCTTTTTTGGCAGCCTCGATTGCAGTTGCAAGCGCAGGGGAATTAACATCACCATTAGCCATTTTTGATTCAGCAGTGATTAATTTAGAAAGACGAGAAAAAATCTTACTTTTTCTAGCATCTTCCGCACCTTTTTTGTGTTTAATTTTTGACCATTTATTATGTCCTGACATAAGCGTTATTTTAACTAATTAATTTATTTTGTAAATTGGATGGTGGTTCCATTCCAATATGTAGGTAGGCGGCTTCTGTAGCAACGCGACCACGCGATGTTCTTTCTATAAAACCTAATTGAATTAAATAAGGCTCGTTAAATTCCTCCACAGTCGAAGGTTCCTCTGAAATAGACATCGCAAGAGTGTGAAGTCCGACAGGACCACCATTAAATTTATTAATCAAAGTATTCAAAACAGTTTTGTCTGATTTGGAAAGTCCGACTTCATCGATATCCAACATCTCTAATGTTTTATCGACACTATCTTTGTTAAGTTCTACTTTGTGAACCTGACAATAATCACGACATCTTTTTAACAGGTAGTTTGCAGTTCTGGGTGTCTGTCGACTTCTTTTGGCAATTTCTCTGATTGCTTCTGGATCATTATTAACTTCTAAAATTTTAGATGATCGATCAACTATTTTTCCAATCTCTTCTTCTGTATAAAATTCTAAGCGATGAATTCCTCCTGAGAAACGAGAGCGAAGAGGAGAAGAAAGCATTGAAATTCTGGTTGTGGCAGCAATTAAAGTAAAAGAAGGAAGCTCTAGCTGAACAGTTCTAGCAGAAGGACCTTTTCCAATAACAATATCTAGAACACCTGACTCCATGGCAGGGTAGAGAACCTCCTCGATAGATTTATTAAGGCGGTGAATTTCGTCTATAAATAAAATATCACCAGAATTCAAGTTTGTAAGAATAGAAGCAAGGTCACCAACTTTTTCGATAGATGGACCAGAAGTAATTTTGATTTGCGAACTTGTGTGTTTTGCAATCAAGTGAGCCAAAGTCGTCTTTCCTAAACCTGGTGGACCATAAAATAAAATATGTTCAGGTGATGAGCCTCTTTGTCTAGCAGCTTCGAGTAAAATATGTAAATTTTTCTTTATAGATTCTTGTCCGATGTATTCATCCCATGTCGAAGGACGAAGCTCTTGATCTAAAGACGAATCTGGTTTATACTCTTTTTCCTTGTTGTTTTGGGTGGTATCACTTGACATAAAATTTAATTGTGTTAGTATACTATACGACTTAGCACAAAGTGTATCTTTTAAAACAGTTTAATATTTTTTTCGAAACCATAAATCTCTAAGCAAATTTGGTTTATCCTATCTGGTACTTTATCAAGGACGCATTTGGTAAGCAGCGCGTGTTGTTTTACTGAGGCTATCCTCAGGTATTTGCCTACCTTTTTATCTCGGTATTTAAAGGTTTTGCTTAGAGATTTATAGTTTTGAAATATAAATCTCTACAATTTTTTAAAGTTCTCTACTACTCATACTAGTCATATTTTATTTTAATACAACTAGTCAAAAAGTAAAAAATGTTTTCTACTGATTACCCGTCTCATTTTGAGATGGGTTTTCTTCTTCATCAATTTGCTCAAGTTCCAAATCAAGGTCTATAACTCTAACAACTTCTTCTAAAGTAGTTATTCCTTTTATGATTTTAACAACGCCATCTTGAGCCATAGTCATAATTCCTTGAGATTTCGCCACTTTAGCAATTTCTCTTTCGCTAGGATTATTTTGAACAACATTCTCTATTTCTTTGCTGGTCATAATTGCTTCAAATACACCAATTCTTCCTCGGTATCCTGTTCCGTTACATTTTTCGCAACCTTCGGCTTTGTAAATTTTTCCTGTAAATTCTGGCTTATCAGGATCTGTAATATTTGAATAAATTTTCTTGATAGTTTCTAGTTCTTTACCTTCTACTTCTACTTCCTTTTTACAATGCTGGCAGACTCTTCTGACAAGTCTCTGGGCAATAGCCGCTGATAGGGCAGATGTAATAATCTTTGGATTAATACCAAGGTCAATTAATCTGGTAAAAGCACCGGCGGCATTATTTGTGTGAAGTGTAGAGAAAACAATGTGACCAGTTAAAGCAGCGTGAATAGCAGTCTCTGCTGTTTCTTTGTCTCGAATTTCACCAACCATAATAATATCGGGGTCTTGTCTTAGGGAACTACGAAGCCCCGAAGCGAAATCGTACCCTTTCTTTTTGTCTACCTGGGTTTGAACAATTCCGTTTAGGTGGTATTCAATAGGGTCTTCAATTGTAATAATTTTAATACTTGGGCTTTTTCTTTTATTTAAGAAAGCATACAAGGCCGTAGTTTTACCAGAACCAGTAGGACCAGTGTTTAAAATCATCCCTGTAGGTTTTGCTATTTCTTCAAGTAAAATTTTCAGAAGTTTTTCTGGAACACCAAGTTCTGTGATAGGGACAGAAATTGAATCCGGATCCAAAAGACGCATTACAATAGATTCACCATTGTTTCCAGGCAGGATAGAGGTTCTGATTTCAATTTCTTTTTCGCCAATCTTTACACTAAAGCGACCATCTTGTGCAGAATTTTTAATATTCAGTTTTAATTTTGAAAGAAGCTTTACACGAGAAAGTAAAAGATTATATGTTTCATAATCAAAACCTATAACATCAGACAAAACACCATCTAGACGAAATCTCAATCGCACTGATTCATCTTCTGGTTCAACGTGGATATCTGATGCGTCAGCAGAAATACCGGCAGCTACAATAATTTCAACAATACGCGATATTCTGAAAGCTTTTTTCATTTGCATCACATCTTCGATCGTTTTCTTCACTTCCTCTAAAGAATGAAGGCTACCGATCATTTTCTCTATTTCATCACTAGCTACATCCAAAGTTCCTGATTTTGATTGTGTAGCAAAAGAAATATCCTCGTATCTACTCCATGCTCTTTCGAGGCTGGCGGTCGAAACGATGAATGGCTCTACAATATATCCACGATTTTGAAGTTCTTTCATGTGGTTATGAGCTTTTTGATTGTTGGGGGTTTGAATGGCGACGGCGATTTTCTTGTTTAGCAAGTTGAAACCGGCCATTTTTGCTTCGCGCGCTTCATCCTCTGGAATTAGGCGAAGAGCGTCTGTGTCTATTGAGACATTTGATAAGTCGGCATACTGGATACCATATTTACCAGAGAGCATTTGTGCTAAATCTTCCTCTTCTTTCGCGTGAAGTTCTTCAAGTCTTTGATTTTGTTTTTCATCATCAAATTTGATTGGCATTTGTATAGTATTATAACAGAAAGGGAAGAACTACATACGGGTTGACAAAAGTGATTTTTGGTGTTAGTTTTATCAATGGAACTACGGCACTTCTGCTGTGTTCATTCTCAAATCAAAATTCAAATCTGAAAGGATTTATTATGAAAAATACAATGTCAGTTATTCTGCCGCTTTTTGTGGCAATCTTCATTTGTGGTCTTTTGTCCACTTCCGACTCTTCGCCGTTTGGCAATAAGACACATGAAAATGTTTCTAATCCGAGTGGCGCTGAGAAATTGGTTTTATTCCACGCCGACGGCGGGAATGAGATCGATTCAGCAACTTTGGTTGTCGAAGACTCTTCGGGTGAGCAACGAGAAATCATTGCCTCAAACGGTCAGCCATTTTTGACCGGACCCGAATATCATCATCGCCCTCAATATATTTTAGAGGAAGGTGAATGGCTAAAGGTCACTGAGGTCAAAGAATACGGCCGTTCGCTCTGTGACGAAATTTCAGCCTGTGATGAACAGGTTGCGGTTGCTGAACCAGAGCCCGAACCAAAACCCCAGCCAACAGTTATCGAGGCAGAGCCCTGTGTTGATGAGGTTGTGGAATACAAGAAGTGTTCCAAAACTACAAAGATTATCAGCGGCGGGTCGGACCAAATTCTGGTCTATGCATCGGTTTCACCGATGCATCCCACCTCTGTTATGGGTGGAAACCCAGATCAGGAGTTCGATGAGGCAGAATATACCCTCCATTCGCCGACAAGTGTTGCGAATGGAGATTAGTCTTAAAACAGGCTGAATTTTGGTTCATTTTACAGCAACCCCACACTTTTAGTGCTTAGGGGTTGCTTTTTTTTTACATTATGTTATAATACTACCAGATGAGAAGAGGTTAAGTAGCTAGCTTTATGTTAGCGATCTCTTTAAAAACTTACTGAAATCCAGAAAAGAAAGACAAATCATGAAAAAGATCATTATCATATTATTCATGGTGGCTTCGGCTATCATTTTCTCAGGTTGTGCATCGTCTCAACACCCATACGGTGGCTCTAATGCAGTCGATAAGGCTGTTGTTGGTGCCGTCTTGGGTGGTATAACCGGCGCGGTTGTTGGTCACCAATCAGGTGAGCGAGACGCAGGCGCCGCCGTTGGCGCCGCAGTTGGTGCTGTCGGTGGCTATGCCTGGGGTAACGAGCAGGACAAGCGTCTCGCTCGTCAGCAAGGCGGTGGGCAGCAGGTAATTTACCAGCAGTCCCAGCAGCCGCAGGTGATTTATCGCCAGCCTCCGCCAGCTCCGCGTCCTGTGATTCGTCGTGACTCCAGTTGGGGTCACGACCCTCGTGGAGGGTATGTCCTCCAAAGGAGAGTTGTTGTGAGGCAACATATGCCTCCGCCACCCCCTCGATGCTGGTAAGCGTCACCTGAGAAATTTCAAGTCCTACCCAATATAAAGGGTAGGGCTTTTTTACTTGACAAAACTGTAAAACATGATACTATTTAAATCAGAAATAAACGAGTCGCACCTTTACATAAGTTGTGATTTTCAACTATAACCATCAAACAGAGAGGAGGCCTCATGGCCAGCAAGATAATCAAGACAAAAACAGAAACAGAAACATCAACCTCGGAAACGGAATTGAAAGAGTGTCCAATTTGCCACTCCGAATTCCACCCTCGAGGTTTTGCGAGTCATCTTAAGGCTTGTAAAACCAAAACAAATTCGAATTCTTCTACAAATAAGAGTTCGAAGGCAACTCCTGTTTCTACACAAAAAAACAAAATCAGAAACCCTCAGCAAATTCAGTTATGAAAAAGAAAAACAGAAATATCCTGATCGCAGCAGCTGCTGTTCTCGCCCTGTTCATTGTTGGGGCTATTGTCCTTAACAATTTCCGCGGCGCCGATGATTCGGTCCAGGTGACAAAGTCGGAAGTTTCTGAAACCGAGGCGAAAGCTGAGGTTTCTGAACCAAAAAATGACAAGCACGGTCGCGTCAGTAATGGTTCACTCAATCCGCGTTATGCCGCTGGTGAACGTCCAGACAGACCTTTAATTGTCGACTGGGAGACTAGTAGAATAACGCTTTCCAAGAAGGGTGAGCCGGTAGACGTTGTGATTTATTTTCCATTTGTTGTTTCTGAATTTGAAGTTCAGGAATGGCAAGAGGGAAAGATCGAGCCGAAGTCATACATTGGTGAGAATCCTCCGATGAACAACGTCATGGTGCATAAAGATGCGTCAGGTGTCCAAGGTGAGTGGATTAAATTCCAAGTGACCAAAGAGACACCTGACGGACTTACACCACGTCCGGGGTTGCCACGTTTCGGCGACGAAGAGTTCACATCCACTCATAAATGGGTCAAAATTCAGGAGCTCTAGGGCTCCGCCCGACCAAAAGTCACAACTTACACAAGCCCCGCGCACAAACAGTGCGTCGGGGCTTTTTTTATTGATTGAATCTTTAAGTTATCGCTTTAGGTGAAAAACCAAACCATATTACTATCGAGTTTCTTTGCAGGACTCGTTTTGATATTACTGAGTCCGAAACCAAAACGAGAGAGTAATATGGTTTGGTTTGTTGATTAACTAGTAATTTTTTTAAAAAAAGATAATGTTAAAATAATAATATGGAATTCAACATTCAATCAGAAAAAGAATTACAACAAATTGCCGATGAGTTGCAGAAGGCGCTTTTCATGAAAATGGCTCTGGAAGCTAGAACCGGCAAAGAATACGGTGCTACCACGATTGGCCTTTTTGGTGATTTAGGTTCCGGCAAGACTACTTTTACAAAATACTTTGCAAAACAATTCGGAATAAAATCAAAAGATATTATTAGTCCAACTTTTATACTTCAAAAAAGATTTGATATTTCTGATGTTAAAGAGCCTGCTGAAAAAACTTCTACTGATAAAAATAAATCTAAGAAAACAAAAAAAACTCAACGAGAAAAACCCCAACATCCTTTCAAAAATTTCTATCACCTAGATGTTTATCGAATTGATGATCCAAAAGAAATCGAATCAATCGGTTGGCGAGAAATCGCAGCTGACCCCCAAAATATTATCTTGGTTGAATGGGCGGATAAAATTCCCGACCTCTTGCCGGAAGATGTTATTAAAATTTATTTTGAATCAACCGGCGAGACTTCACGTCGTATTAAAATTGAAATAAGTTAGAATGTATACAAGATTGAAAACTTGCGACGCGATAAATAAAAAATAAAAATGCCAGCCAAAAAAACCTCAGCAAAAAAAACAGATAAAAAAACTACCAAAAATAAACGAGAAAAAGTCGTCATACTAGATTCGCATGCAATCCTGCATCGCGCCTACCACGCTTTGCCTGATTTCTCGTCTAGTAGCGGGGAACCAACCGGCGCAATTTATGGACTTTCCATGATGATAATTTCTATTATCAAACAATTTAAACCAGACTACATTTTGGCTGCTTTTGATTTGCCAAAACCGACTTATCGACACGAGGCATACACTGATTACAAGGCGGGCAGGAAAAAATCAGATCCAGAATTAGTTTCTCAAATAAAGCGCGCTTATGATTTCTACAGAGCTTTTAATATTCCTGTCTACGAGGTAGAAGGGTATGAGGCCGACGATGTTTTAGGGACTCTGGCTGGAGAGCTTAAGAAAAATTACGATGTGATTATTGCCTCTGGTGATATGGATACTTTGCAATTAGTTGATGGCGACAAGGTCAAAGTTTTCACTCTAAAGAAGGGGATAAAAGACACAATTATTTATAATGAAGACGGTGTTAAAGATAGATTTGGTTTTGATCCCGAGCTTCTTCCTGATTACAAGGGGCTGCGCGGAGATGCATCTGACAACATTATTGGAATTCCAGGAGTTGGTGAAAAGACTGCGACAACACTAATCACAGAATTTGGTTCAATCGAAAATATCTATAAAACTCTAGAGAAAAACCCTGAAAAATTTGAAGAAGCCGGAATCAAACCTCGTATTCAAAACTTATTAAAAGAAAATAAAGAAGAGGCAGAATTTAGCAAGATGCTGGCGACTATTCAGTGCGACGTGCCGGTCAAAGCAAAACTACCGAAAGAAAATTGGTTAGATTCAGTTTCCGTCGATAAAATCAACAAGCTTTTCATGGATATGGAATTTCGTTCACTTTCAGCTCGATTGAAAGAAATTATTCCAGAGGTCGTATCGGAAAATGAAGAAAAGGAAGGAAAAGGAGGTAAAAACAATAGCGATCTTGGTGGACTATTTGGGCAAGGCGAGGCGGGTGATAAAGATGAAAAGTCCGATAACAAACCAGTCAATTACGATCCAAAAATTCTAGAAGAAGCCAAAGTAGGGCTTTGGCTGATTAATTCTTCGCTGACAAATCCAGATATAGAAGATGTTTTGGGTCACACCAAGGAAGATGATTTGGAAAAGGCTTATCAAAAAATTCAGAAAGAATTGAAAGAAAAAGATTTAATTGATTTGTTTGAAAAAATTGAAAAGCCTTTAATTCCGATAATTAAAAAAATGGAAGAGAATGGTATAAAAATTGATAAAAAATTTCTGACGAATCTTTCCGAGAAATATCATGTCGAATTAGATCAACTTCAAAAAGATATTTATAAAATGTCTGGGGAGGAATTTAATATAAATTCACCTCAACAAATGGCAGAAGTTTTGTTTGTGAAAATGGGGTTACGTTATAAAGGTATGAGAAAAACTTCTACTGGGAAATTTTCAACTAAAGAAGAAGTTTTACAAAAATTGCGTGGCGAACACGAGATTGTCGACAAAATTTTGGAATATCGAGAGATTCAAAAATTGCTTTCTACTTATATTGATAATATTCCGAAATTGGTTTCGGAGGAGGACGGGCGACTACATGCAACTTTTGCTCAGACAGGAACTACAACAGGGAGAATGGCTTCAAATAATCCAAACTTGCAGAATATTCCTATCGGCTCAGAGCGTGGCAAGAAAATTCGCGCAGGTTTTGTGCCCGAAAAAGGTAAAGTTTTTTGTGCTTTTGATTATTCACAAGTTGAATTGAGAATCGCTGCTTTTCTGTCGGGCGATGAAAAATTAATTTCAGTTTTTAAAGAGGGGAGAGATATTCATAGCGCTGTTGCGAGCGAGGTCTTTGATGTTCCAGAAGATCAAGTAACCAAAGAGATGCGTCGCCAAGCGAAAGTGATCAATTTTGGAATTTTATATGGAATGGGAGTTAATGCTTTGAAAGATAATTTGGGTTCTGACAGAAAAACTGCTCAAGAATTCTATAATAAATATTTTGGAGTCTATACTGGACTAGCCGATTATCTAGAAAATACAAAAAAAGAAGCAGAACAAAAAGGTTATACAACAACATTATTTGGTCGCCGTAGATATTTTGAAGGGTTCAAGTCTAAATTGCCTTTTATTCGAGCTGCCGCGGAAAGAATGGCGATTAACGCCCCGATTCAGGGAACGAGCGCTGATTTAATAAAACTGGCTATGGTAGAGATAGATAGATATCTGTCTGAAAATAAACTTGAAGATAAAATTAAATTGATTTTGCAAATCCATGACGAAGTTATTTATGAAGTTGACGAGGTCGAAGTTGAAAAACATGCTTTAAAAATCAAGCAAATAATGGAGTCTATTATAGACACTAACAAGACAAAAGGTGTTAATTTAGAGGCTGATTATTCTGTTGGAAATAATTGGAAAGAGGTTTAAAAATAAAAACCTTGACATTGTGTTGTAATTCTATATTATAGCGGCAGAACTTGATTGAGATCTTTCTATATTTTTGGAGAATCCCGACTTTTACTTTCCTGAATTCCGCCCTTACCTTTCGGGGCGGCCTCCAAAAAACAAGGCTGAACTAGATAATCTAGATTCAGCAACAGATTCAATACTCATCTCATCCACCTCGACCCATGAGTGAATCTGGAGGTCTACGCTGCTCGGTAGCGTAGGCCTTTTTTTGTTTGTATAATTGAATTCATGATTTATTTTATCTACGGAGATTCCAATAAAATTTTTACCAAAACTAATGACCTTATTAATTCACTGATTAGCAAGAATACGGATGCCACTTTTACAAAAATAGAATCTGATAATTTTGATGATTTTAGTTTAGATGAAATTATTGGAGGGCAGTCTCTTTTTACGGGGAAGCAGATAATCTACCTAAAAAGACTTTTTGAAAATACACAGTCGCGCGACTTGCTACTTGAAAGGATTAAAGAAATTTCACAATCACCTAATATTTTTATTATTACAGAAGAAAAACTTAATAAGCCAATTTTCAATAAAATAGAAAAAGTTTCAGAGAAAGTTCAAAATTTTGAATCTAAAAGAGTCGCCGCAAAAAAAGATAATAATATTTTCGATTTAGCTAATGCGTTAGGGGATAGAGACCTTAAAAAACTTTGGTCACTATATCAAGAAAAGGTAAAAACCGTTCGCCCCGAAGAAATTCACGGAATTTTATGGTGGCAAGTCAAAAGCATTTTATCTGCAATCAAATCTGAAAATCCAAAAGATTCAGGACTTAAACCTTTTGTGTTTCAAAAAGCCAAAAGTTTTTCAAGAAAATATGAAAAAGATGAAATTGAAAAGCTAGCAAATGATTTGGTTAACATAGTCCATTCATCCAGAAGAAGTGGTATTCCACTCGATCTGGCACTAGAGAAAGTGATTCTAAGTCTTTAAAATGCTCTTTAAAGAATTTTTTTAAAAATGTCCGTCCAGCAGGACTCGAACCTGCGACCCTCTGCTTAAAAGGCAGGTGCTCTACCAGCTGAGCTATGGACGGTTAATGAAAAAGACTATACTAAATTTTAATAAAAAAGTCTAATTTTAACAAACAAAAAACAAATAATTATTATAATATAGAAAATATAGTATAATATTTTCACATATGTCAGACTTTAAATTTGAAGAAGAAAATCCATACGCCAATAAAAGGAAAGTTAAAAAAACTAAAAAAAGTTTTGTTGATTGGTTTTATAAAAAAAGCCCATTAGAAGATAAAACTGATAAAAAAATATTAGAAGTTTTATCAATAGTGCTTTTTGGTCTAGCTATTTTTATGCTGATGGTAACTTTTTATTACTCAGACAAAAAAGAACAAGAAAAAATTGAAAATTTTAAGAGTCGCGTAGAAAACACACGAAGCGTTCGGTAAATCTAATAACTACATTGGAAAATCTATCGCAAATAATCCTGGTCCAAGAAACAGAAAGCTTAAACTAATTATTGAAAGTGTTAAATAAAGTAATTTTGTTTGACCTAGTGTATTTTCTTTATCTACAAAAATTAGACTGAATAATAAATAACTAATGACTAGGCATGAAATTTGTGTCAAAAAACCTACTGTCATAAATAAGGAACTCAAGATGAAGGTTAGACCGAAAACCCAAATATAAATTGAGCTGATCGGTGTTTTTATTTTATTTATTTTTTTGATTAAAATTTTCCTTTTTGAAAATAAAAATTGATGGCTCAGGTATAGACATGTTAGTCCTACTGCTATTCTTACTATAAAAATACCTAATAAATAAAGGAATAGAAATTGTGGAAAAATACTTAGCATAAGTGTAGTATATCAGAAAAGATTAATTACGATTGGTCTAATAATAAAAAATGTCGATAACTAATAAAATTCAAAAAAATATTATACTTCATAATATTCGAAGTGTCTTGAATGTTGGTGCAATTTTTAGAACAGCGGATGCTATTGGAATTGATAAGGTTTATATTTCAGGTCATACACCTGCGCCGATTGATAGATTTGGTAGGGAGAGAAATGATATTAAAAAAACCGCATTGGGAGCTGAGAAAAGTGTCGAGTGGGAGGAAATCGAAGATATCTACAAATTAATTGATAAATTAAAAAAAGAAGAACATAAAATTATCGCACTTGAACAATCAGAAAAATCAATTGATTATAAAGAAGTTAAAAAACATATTAGTGGTAATGTCACCATAATCTTGGGTAGTGAGACCAAAGGTGTTGATCAGAAAGTTCTAGACCAAAGTGATTTTATTGCAGAGATACCAATGATGGGGGAGAAAGAATCATTAAATGTATCTGTAGCGACAGGTATCTTGTTATATAGTTTGTTCGACAATTAATTTCAACTAATTAATTTTTGATGTGTGTCGCAAAAATGGGCACTCCTGCCACCGACAACTTTTCTAGCTATTGTTCCATCGCAACCCTTTTTCAAACATTTTTCTTCTTTTCTTCTGTAAACTTTGTGGTGTTTTTGAAAATTACCAGGTGTTCCATCTGGTTGTCTATAGTCAGATGTTGAGTCTCCGCCAAAATCTATACCTTTGTTCAAGACATTTTTGATATTTTTCAACAGTGCACCGATTTTTTCCGCGGTTAAATTTTCTGGTTTTTCTTCAGGATGAATTCCCGTTAACCATAAAGCTTCGTCAGAATAAATATTACCAATACCAGATATTAACTCTTGTTCCATCAAGATATTTTTTATTCTGCCATCTGGTTTTTTGTTTAAAATCTTTGTAAAAGTTTTTTTGTCGAATTTTTTTGTTGTCGGGTCAGGCCCAAGATTTTTCAAATCTTTGTGATTATTTATTTTCCCATCTTTAATTAAGCAGACTTTTGCAAACCTCCTCGCATCAGATAAAACCAAAAACTTACCATTTGATAATTCAAAGACTAACCTGATATATCCATTAAATTTATCTTGAAGAGGTCCGCTTTCATCTGCCACCCACCCAAAAACTTTTTCTCTTATGCCGTTAGACATCTCTTCGAGATTTGCTCTTTTATATTTTCCATATAAAAGGTGCCCCGTCATTTTCATGTGGATTAATATAGTTTTTGGCCCTTCAATATTTAAAAGAACATTTTTTCCGATTCTATCTGAAGATTTTATTTTTTTGCCGACTACTTCTTTTTTAAAATTTAAAAAATATTTAGGATCTTTAATGTTTTCTTTTCCATAAAAATATTTACTGTTGTAATTAGTCCAAACAGAAACAATTTCGAGACCTGGCAGTATCTCGTTTAATTTTTTTGCTGTTGTTGTTACTTCTGGCAATTCTGGCATATTTTTGTGTTAGAATAATTAATTAATGGATAAGTGGGTTCCTCTAATTTGTATTATTTTTTCAGCTATACTTGTGTTAGTGGCTTATTCTCTGTGGAATCTAAACATCACTGATGCATCAGATAATACCATAAAAAAAGGATTGCAAATAAAGGGAGATTCTATTGAAGATATTTTTTCTAAACACAAAATATTACTTGTCCCGGGTCATGATCTAGAAAATTATGGAGCAAAGTTTAACGACTTAAAAGAAGAAGAAATTAATCTAGAGCTTTCAAAAATTATTTACAATCTATTTGAAAAGGACGAGAGATTTGATGTATTTATTACTAGAAACGAGAATGGCTACACAAAAGAATTCAGCGATTATTTTACAAATCAAAAAGAGGAAATCGACAATTTTATCTACGAGAATAAAGAAAAGACTAGGGATAGTTATAGAAATGGTGAATTTGAACCTGTCCGAGTAGTAGAGCACAATCTGGCTGCCAAAGACGTTGCTTTTAAGTTATACGGAATAAATAAATGGGTAAACGATAATGAAATTGATTTAGTGGTTCATGTTCATTTTAATGATTATCCTCGAGATAATATGGATATAGCAGGAAAGTATAACGGTTTTTCAATTTACATACCCTCTAATAATTTAACAGGGTATGACGGTGCTAAAAAGATAGCAAAAAATTTGAGAGAAAATTTAGGTAAGTTTTTCAATGAAAGTAATTTGCCTGTAGAAAAAGATATTATTATCAAGAATTCTGATTTGATAGCGGTGGGGTCCAATAACACGATCACAAATTCAATTCCGATTTTGGTCGAATACGGGTATATCTACGAAGATATTTTTTATAGAGAAGATCAGAGGGTAGGGAATCTGAATAAAGCCGCTTATCAAACATACGATTCAATTAGAAAAAACTTAACTAATTAGTTTTTGTAACTTTTTTAATTTCTTCTTTGGCAACTTCAAAATCTGACCAAGGAGTTTTTTTATTATTTGCCTCCATTATATAAGGATCAGTTCCTTTACCGCTAATTAGCACAACTGAATTTTTACCTATTTTTTTGGCTTTTTCGATAGCTGTATTTATTGCAATTCTGCGGTCCAGTATTTCATGAATTGGTTTTTTACTGTCTGAGATGGCAGAACTCATTTCCTTGATGATTTTTTTCGGATCCTCATCATAAGGGTCTTCATTAGTTAGAATAATTTCCTCACAATATTTTTCTGCAATTTTTGCCATTTCAGGTCTTTTCCACTTGTCTCTACCGCCACCAGTATTTCCCAATACACACACCTTCTTTTTATTTGGAAAAGCTTTGTAAAGTTTTTCCAAAGAGTCGGCAGTGTGAGCGTAATCAACTATCACATCAAACTCTTGACCTGCATCGACTTTTTGAACTCTACCCTTTACCACATCCAGATTTTCTACACCCTTTTTGATTGTTTCATGTGGTATACCTAATTCGTTTGCCAATGTTGCTGCGGCTAAAATATTGTAAATATTAAATTCACCATTCAATTTTGAATAAAAAGTTGTTTTGTTAAATCGCATTTCTATTCCATCATCGTCGATATTGAAAGGTTTAACATCGGACAAAGAATAAGTTATTTTTTTGTCAGCTTTTTTCTCTAGGAAAAGTTCACTTTCAATATCATCTTTGTTTGCAACCAGAATAGTGTTTTTCTTTGATTTGTTGTCCAAGTTATCAGCTATGTTTAATTTTGCTTGTCGGTATTTTTCATATGATCCGTGGGATTCTATGTGTTCAGGAGAAAGGTTTGTGAAAATAAAAGCATCAAGGTCTATGAATTTGTGTCGGAATTGTTTTGAGCCTTCAGATGTTATTTCTATAACTGCGTGACTACAACCTTCTTTTACGGCTTGATATAGAAATTTTTGCATAAAGAACCTGCCTGGCATCGACATCTTGTATTTATTGGCTTTGGATTCATCTCCAATTTTAAATCTAATTGTGTTTGATAGGGCGGTTTTATATCCAGCCGCTTCCAAAATGGAATTCATTATTTCTGTCGTTGTTGATTTTCCTTTCGTCCCGGTTATTCCAATTATGTGTATTTTTTTAGAAGGGAAGCGATAAATAATAGTGCCGATTAAAATTATTAAATAATGATAAGCAGGTTGAAAGAAGGTAAAGATTTTCTTCGGAATAAATTTTTTGATTATGTTTAGTGTGTCTTGCATTTTAATTACTTAAATCTTTTAAAGCTTTCTTGATAATATCTTCTGGGTTCTCTAATCCTTTAATCTTGCTGACAGTCTCGCGTGCGTCTCTTTCTGAATATCCTAGAGAGACGAGAGCATCTATCGCTACAACATTATGATTTTCTGAATTATTTGTGTTGTTTTCGCCAAATTCAGTTGTTCCTAGTTTATCTTTTAAAGATACAACTATTTTCTCTGCCGTTTTTTTGCCTATACCCGACATTTTTGATAAGTAGGCAGGATCGTTAGATTGTATTCCAGATATTAATGTTTCGGCTGTTGCGTTGCTTAGGATTGAGATGGCAGATTTTGGTCCGACACCCGAAATTGTTAATAATAACTTGAACAAAGATAAGTCCTTTTTTTCTTTAAAACCATAAAGATCTAGCGCGTTTTCTCTAACCGCTAAATAGGTCCAGATAGATATTTCGTTGCCTGCTTCAGCTATTTGTAGTAAATCCGGTGTTGAATGAATCAAATATCCTACACCGTTTACACTTAAAATTATTGAGTCTAAGTTTGTTTCTATTATTTTACCTTCGAGGTATGAAATCATCTTGTTTTTAATGATATCAAATTAAACCAACTGTTCCAGTTGTATGAAAAGCTTTTTCATTGTTTTCTATTGCTTTTTATTCCGTCTTTTGATAAAGTCTTTTCACTTATGGCAATTACAAAATCAGCAAAAAAAGAAATTAGAGCTAGCGAAAAGAAAGCGGTTTTCAACCTGCGTCGCAAAAGGACAATGAAAGCAGCAATAAAAGAGATCGATGAATTATTAAAAGAGAACAAAATCGACGAAGCTCAAAAGAAATTAAGTGAAGCTTACAAGGCGATAGACAAGGCAGCTAAAATGAATACTATAAAGAAAAATACTGCTTCTAGAACTAAATCTAGATTATCTGCAAAAATTAAAAAAGCTAAGACAACTAAATAAATAAAAAATCTCGTCTGACACGAGATTTTTTATTTGACTATTTTCATTAATAAAATTAAGATTGGTGAACGTGGCTCCCGTATGCGAAGCATACATGAGCTGCGTTCGGACGAAATATGAATAAATTCCTATTTCGCTCCTCAATTGCTCCTGTAAGAATATCTTGCGGGAGCATCACTCGGATGATATGAAAATAAATTTTCATCCATCCTCGTTTGCTCCCGTAGTTCAACGGATAGAATACAAGTTTGCGGAACTTGCGATCCAGGTTCGATTCCTGGCGGGAGCACATAAAACAAAGAGGTAGGCACGTAAGTGTCTACCGATTTTGTTTTAGTGTGCCCGTAGGAATCGAAAGACGGAGACCGCGAAGCCGACGAACGATAGTTCGTCGTAGGTCGAGTCGGGGCAGCAGATACTTATGAGCGTAGCGAATTAGTAATCTGCGCCGAGTCCTCGTGGGAGCACCAAAAAAAAGAGAATAGAAAGATATTAGTTATTTTATACTTCTTGTATTATTAACTCTCTCAATAAAATTTTGAGCCAACATTTCTCTTTCTTTTTCTTCTTGAATTGTCTGTGAAAATAACATTCCAGAAATAGCAAAATTGAATATTGCAAAAGCAACCAATAGAGTCTTTGTTGTTCTTGCACTAAAAGGCAATATACTTATGATGAAATTTTCTAGCTTGCCATTTTTATTTTTTTTCTTTGACATAATATTTTATTTAATTACTAATAACCTTAAAAACCTATTTTACTCATTATATAATAAGTAGGTGGTTCTCGCATCTCTTCTTCGTCTAGGTATTCTAAAAGAAAATCTCTAACTTCATCAACCTCCACTTCATTACCAATAGGCATAATAATAAGCGGCATAAAGAATTTATTTGATTTGATCAGTATTCTATCTCTTTCATAACCATCTTCATCAACTACACAAAAAGAATCTAAAGAGCTGTAAAGATAGAGATCTTCACCAACGACTATGCCTTTTTTATTTAATTCGTATTTTTCAATTTTTGCCGGTGTATGCATAAACATAAAAGAAGCAAAGGCTGAGAGTAAAATTATCAGAGCCAATAAGATATTGTTAAAGAAAATAGATAGCACGGCTCCAGCTATTGTGACCATTCCGACAATCCAAAACCAATCGGAACTTTTCTCTTCTTTAATATGATCTAGCGTTTCCCATGTAATTTTATTGTTCATATTTGTTGCGCGTTATTTTCTTGGTTCAAGTTTGGTCCTGTCTTTTTTGTTCTGTATATAAAGTTCATTAATAATATTGTTACTGATGAAATAAACATATAATCACCTAGAATATACCCAGTTACAAAGAAATCATTAGTAAGCCCGAATTGGAAAATTAATAATAGGTAAATCCAAGAAATTACGGAAACGCCATTCAAGGTTAGACCTACTTTTCTTAAAACAACAACTTGTTCGACATCCATATAATCTGAATTAAGTCTAAAATTCGCTAAAACAGGTACAACGATTCTTCTAAATAATAGTTCATTTATTAATACTATTAACAATATAACAGCGGTTGCAATTAAAATATCTTCTTTTACAAAATCTATTTCATAAATAAATGAAAAAAGAAAAGAAATAGCCAAGATAAATGCACAAGTTAAATTAACATTAGCCAATAAATCAAAAACATCTCTTTCTTTTTTGGTTATTCTAAAGTCTCTCAAGAATAAGAAAGTATAAATATCATTTACTAAGGCAGAGCTAAACCCTATAACAATCGCCAATGTTTTGATAAAAATCATTAAAAATATCATTAGTTCTATTCTAACACTTTACAAAATAATGAAAAACAGTAGTGTTGATATCGGAGGTGAATTCGTCACTGCCGGTCTTAAAATAATAACAATCAAACAATCAACCGAAAGGTAAATAATGAGTAAGGAAACTTGGTTTATATCTCCTAAGAATGAAGCAGCAAACAATTGTGCCATGGCTTTGGTTGATGGTGACAACGAAAGGGTCACTCATCAGCAAGTCTCGGAAAAGGTTCCTGGAAAAGAAGAAAAGGTTTTCGATGAATGGTTAATCGAAATGAATTCTTTTGAGGATGTTACAAATATGAAAAAGTTTAGCAAGAGCAAAACTTTGAAATATAAGGTATACCGCAAGAAAAGTCCTGGGGCGAAAATTAGTCGCTGGATTGGTGATGTTAACACTAATAAAAAAGTTCCCAGCGTCGCTCCTGTTGCTGGCTAACATTATTTAGATCTTTTATACAAGTCGCTTGAGAGAGCGGCTTTTTTCTTTGCATTAAAAATGTTTTTTGATAGTATGACTCCAATTCGAATTTCTGTTAGAATATTCGAATCAACCTTCGCTTCGGCGAATATGGAGAGGTGGCAGAGTGGTTGAATGCACCGGTCTTGAAAACCGGAATGCTCGAAAGGGCATCGAGGGTTCGAATCCCTCCCTCTCCGCCATTGACAGGTAACACGAGATAGGTTGTAATAATGTGAGTCGTGCGAGCACGAGAGTCTATAAAATAGAGTTTAAAAAGAGAGATCAAATCGCTCTTTTTATATTCTAAAATAATGGAACTCGAAACTTCATCGAAAAAATTACACACACTTGCATATTTTTTAAACTTTATTATAATAATATTAACATATTAGTGTATTATAATATGTAATTCGTACAAAAGATAAAAACACAAAAATAAGAGGGGACTTTTGGAATATGTAAGATTGCTTTAATAAAACTATAAGATAATTAATTAAGAATATGCAAAACATAAAAACAATGATGTTGCCGATGATCATGCTGTTGATTCTAGTACTGTCAGCCCTCTCATTTGCTTGGCAGGGAATTGGTATGCACAATCAAGTACCACGAGAAGAATCAAAACTCCACGCTCTTCAAAATGAATATTTTACTCTCTCAAAATCAGAACGAGAATCAGCTCCAACTGGTTCAGAACTTAATCAAAAACTTGTGCAAATTCAAAACTACCCTTCTTCGTTAATGGAATTGAAATTAATAGGGGTTGGTAAAATTCTTACAGGTATTCTTGCTGCACTTCTTGCGATCGTATTTCTTTTGTTTATGATGCCGATTCGTTTGGCAAAATTGATGAAAGAAAATAAATAAGGATAGTATTACGTTTAAAATTAATTAAGTAAATAAATAAAATATATGAATAAAGAACATACATGTAAAACATGCGATCCTGTGTCAGGTGTTGACTCTAATGCGTGTTGTACTGATGAACAAAAAGAACCTACAACTAATACATGTTTAGACTGTGAAAGTTGTGATGATGAGCATTCTCATGAAGAAAAAGACAATGAAAGGAATACCTGTGGAATGTAAATAGGTATTATAAATATAATAGTAAAGATATAAATTATGGAAACAAAACTCAAAGCAATTGGAATTCTTGGATCACTTAAATCAAAAGATGTAGGAATGCCTTCAAATACAGAAGAATTACTTGGACAAGTTTTTAGTGAACTCGTAAAACATGGTGTCAAAACAGAAGTTGTGCGGTTAATTGATCATGATATTAAACATGGGTTAGAGACAGATATGAGGGATGATTGGCAAAGTATTCTTAATAAAATTATTGAGGCTGATATTGTTGTTTTTGCAACACCAATTTGGTGGGGACAGCCTTCATCACTGATTCAAAAAGTGTTTGAAAGAATGGATCAAGTAGACAATGAATACATGATGTCAGGCAAATCACCTCTTACTCATAAAGTTGCAGGTATTGTTGTAACTGGTCACGAAGATGGAGCTCAACATGTTATCGGCACATTGGCTAATGCTTTGACATGGTATGGATTCACTTTGCCACCAGAAATGGCCGTATATTGGGTTGGGGAAGCAGGGCCACCTATGGATCAAGATGCTGAAAAACGTAGAAAGAATATGGCAACAAATATGATGGTCAATACTGTGTCTAATAATTTGTTTCGTTACGCTAAAATGATTAAAGAAAACAAATCAATGTTAGAAGAAAAAATGTAACACATATGAATGATAAAGAATACGAAAAAATAATAAAAGCAATCTGCAATACAAATCGAAAAGATATTATTGTATTGCTCAAAAATGCAAAAACAGAAATGTGTGTAAATCATATTTCAAAGGATTTAGAAATGTCTCAATCGCTAACTTCTCAACAATTAAAATATTTAGAAGCACGAGACATCGTCTATGGATATCGAGTTGGAAAAACAACATGCTACAAATTGTGTTCAAATGATATTACCAAAAAAGTTATCAAAATTATCAATATTTTAAATTAAGTAATAATATGAAAAAAATAAGTATAGGAATAGTTTTAATTGTGATTTTAATTATAGGTTTTAGTATTTTAAATAAGCCTTCTCAAGAAGTTGTGAATAATACTCAGAACAATGCGGATTCAGCTGTTGCTAATACAAGTGAAACAGACGAATCCAATGAGTCAGATCAATTAAATAAGACAAGTGGTTTATATGCAAAATATTCGAATGATTTAAAACAATATGAAAATAAAGACATAATCTTGTTTTTTAAAGCTGATTGGTGCCCATCATGTAGAGTAATAGATGCTGATATCAAAGCAAGTCTAAGTGATATCCCAGAAAACGTAGTTATTCTTGAATTGAATTATGACAAGGAAACAGATCTAAAGAAAAAATATGGAGTAACAACTCAACATATTTTTGTACAAATTGATACAAATGGAGATATGATCAAAAAATGGTCAGGAGGAAACAGACTTGAAGATGTTCTTAATCAAATAAAGTAATATGCTGTTTTTTCTGATAGCTGTTCTTGCGGGTGTTCTCACAATACTTGCTCCTTGTATATTACCTTTACTACCTGTAATTATTGGTTCAAGTACGACAGAGGATAGCAAAAAAATATCTTCAAAATCAATTAGAATTATTTTTTCACTCGCTCTGTCTGTCATAGTATTTACACTTCTTCTCAAAGCTTCTGCTCTACTCATTGATATACCAAATTCATTTTGGACATGGTTCTCAGGTGGTGTGATAGTGATATTGGGACTCGTGATGTTATTTCCAAGTATATGGAGTAGAAACAAATTAGTTCTCAAACTTAAACTTTTTGGAGATAGAAAATTAGCAACAGGACATATTAAGAATAATAATATTGGCGATTATATTGTTGGTGCTTCACTCGGACCTGTGTTCTCTACATGTAGTCCTACCTATCTATTTATAATTGCAACAGTGCTTCCTGCGAGTTTCTTTGTTGGGTTCTCGTATCTTATTGGATTCGTAATTGGCCTCATGTTCTCTCTACTCTTGGTTGCATATTTTGGTCAAAGTATTGTGAATAAGTTTACTCAAAACAGCAAAAAAACAGAAATAATTAAAAAAATATTCGGGGCACTTATTCTCTTGGTTGGAATTTCTATTATTACAGGCTTTGATAAAAAAATAGAGGCATGGGTACTAGATTCAGGATATGGAGCAACAATTAATTTTGAACAAAAGTTAATTAATACATTTGATAAAGATATGAATGAAATAAATACATCAGAAGTAAAAGTAAAAAATACAGTATTACAATCTACTTTCCCAAATACAAATTGGAGCAAAGCTAATCCAATAATCGAAAAGGCTGTCTCAGGTGGTCCTAGCAAAGATGGAATTCCTGCAATAGATAATCCAAAATTTGAAAGCATCACGAATTTTACAGAATCAAATGATATACAAGCTGTTGTGTTGCAAGAAGGTAATGAAGTTAAAGTATATCCATATAATATTTTGATCTGGCATGAAATTGTAAATGATGAAATTGATGATAAAAAAGTTGCAATAACCTTTTGTCCACTTTGTGGGAGTGCTGTAGTCTTTAATCGAGAATTAAAAAAAGGAGAAACAACTTTTGGAGTGAGTGGTTCATTGCTTGAGAGTAATATGATCATGTACGACAGAGATACGGAAAGTTTATGGCAACAAAGTACAGGAAAAACCTTAGTCGGAGATTATTTTGAAACTCAATTAGAACATGTTTCATTCCAACTTTTGACTATAGGTGAAATTAAATCAAAGTTTCCTCATGCACTCGTATTGAGCGAAGATACTGGATATTCAAGAGATTATAAAAGAAATCCATATACTGGATATGAAAACACAAACAATCTCATATTTGATATTTCTTCAAAAGACAATACTTTCCCTATGAAAGAAATAATGGTTGTATTTAGAATCGAAGATCAAGTACTTACTTTCCCAGTGAACACACTAAAAGACGAGGGTGTGCATAAAGAAAAAACTACATTTGGTGAAATTTCAATTTCAAAAAAAGATGGAGAAATATCAATCGTTGATACAAACAAAAATAAAATACCATTCTATTTTGAAATGTGGTTTAGTGTACATAATCAAAACACAGAAAATGTAGTTATTTTAGATTTATTAGATTAATATACGTATATGATTGAAATAATAGCATTAACATTAGAAACACTCGGTACGGTATTAATTGCCTACACCGCAATTAAAGTTCATGAGAGGGTAAGAAAGGAAAAAAAGATTGATAATACAGTTATTAAAGAAATGGTATTAGAAAAGACAATGGGATTTTTGGGTATCGCTTCGATACTCATAAGTTATATTATGAATGTAATACTTACAATATAGATTGATATGTCAAACACAAATACAAAAGATAATCTCACGGTTTATGTAATTATGGGAGTAACAGGTGATCTTGCTTATAAAAAAGTAATCCCTTCATTGTGGCATTTATACACACATAATCATTTACCTGAAAAGTATAAAATTGTAGGTTTTGCACGAAGATCTTTGGGCGAAGACTTGTTTAAAAAATTAATAAAAGATTCTATTACTGATCACAATAATGGTCTGATTGATGAAGATGAATTTGATTCTTTCTTTGATCATTTTTTATATCAATCTGGTGATTTTGGTGATTTGGAATCTTTTAAACTTCTACAGGCAAAAATAAATTCTCTTCATGCCAATACCTCAGATTGTATAAATAAAGTTTTTTATCTTGCAACACCTCCCAATGTATATGGTTCTATTTTTAAAAATCTTGCCGAAGCAGGTTTGAATACTACGTGTGAAGACAAGAAATCCTGGACTAGAATTTTGATTGAAAAACCTTTTGGATCAGATCTCCAATCTTCAAAAGAATTGGAAAAATTATTGTCACAATACTTTACAGAAGACCAAATATACAGAATCGACCATTATTTGTTCAAGGAAATCATTCAAGGAATAGAGAATTTTAGATTTTCTAATAACTTATTTGAAAATACATGGGACAATACAACAATTGAAAAAATTGAAATTAAATTATTTGAAAAAATAGGGGTAGAAAATAGGGGAAGTTTTTATGATTCTGTAGGCACATTAAGAGATGTAGGTCAAAATCATCTGCTTGCAATGCTCGCTGCTGTTGTAAGTGAATCTCCTGCATCTGGTGATACTGACTCATTTCAAAATAGAAGAGAAGATGTACTCGCACTCTTGCCAAAATGGACTGATGATTTGGTACAAAAAAATACTAAACGAGCTCAATATGTTGGGTATGCTGATATTGATGGTGTTAATGAGAATTCTAAAACTGAAACATATTTTTCTGTCCAAACTACATTAACTGGTTCTAAGTGGGATGGAGTAACTGTGTATATGCAAGCTGGAAAAATGATGAACGAAGTGCGTAAAGAAATCGTGATAACATTGAAACATCCAAAAGTATGTTTGTTGTGTGAAGAAGGTGAGCATAAACCTAATCAAATTATATTTAGATTTGATCCAAATGACGAAATAAAAATTATTTTTTATTCTAAAAAACCTGGTTTTAAACACTTGATTGAAGAGCGAGAGTTTACATTTTTCTTATATGAAAAAGAAACCAAAATTCAATATGTTGAAGAATATTCAAAAGTTTTCTTTAATGTTGTTGAGGGTGACAAGTCTAGGTTTGTCTCAGTAAAAGAAGTTGAATTCGCATGGCAATTTGTAGATCCTGTTTTGTCTGCCTGGAAACAAGATAAAGTAATTCTTGATTCGTATCAAAAAAATACACCAGTATATTCTCAGAATCTACTTAAAGAAAAACAAAAAGGAGAGATTGCGATTATTGGGTTAGGCAAAATGGGTGCTAATTTGGCAAAAAGATTGCTTGATACTAATTGGAAGGTGATTGGTTTTAACAGGTCTCCAGAAGCAACTGTTCAACTTAAAGAATGTGGTCTTGATCCTGCATATTCAATTGAAGAAGTTGTACAAAAGATGCAGCCGCATCGAACGATTTGGATCATGACTCCATACCAAGCAACTGATGATGTTATCAAATCTCTCATTCCACTTCTCAATAAAGGAGACACTATTATTGATGGGGGTAATTCAAATTATAAAGATACAATACGAAGAAATACAGTATTACAAGAACACAACATTAATTTTATTGATGTTGGAGTATCAGGTGGTCCAGAAGGAGCACTCAATGGTGCCTGCCTAATGATTGGAGGTGAAAAATCTATATATGAATCATACGAAAACTTATTTGCAGACTTATCTGTTTCGAATGGATACAAATATGTTGGATCATCTGGTGCAGGACATTTTGTAAAGATGGTACATAATGGAATCGAATATGGAATGATGCAATCAATAGGAGAGGGATTTGAGGTATTAAAAAAATCTTCTTTCGATTTAAATGTATTAGATGTTGCAGAGATATATAATCATGGATCAGTTATTGAATCTCGCTTAATCGGATGGCTTGCGCAAGCATATTCAAAATTTACAGTTAATTTAGACAAAGAAGAATGTTGCTCGGGTGTTGTTTCTCATAGTGGAGAAGGACAATGGACCGTAGACACTGCAAAAGAAATGAATATTGATGTCCCAATAATAGAAGGTTCTTTAGAATTCAGAAAACAATCTCAAAATAATCCTTCATATACTGGACAAGTAGTCTCGGCACTTCGACATGAATTCGGGAGACATGATACAAGCAAAAAACATGAAAATAAGTAAATTCAAAAAAATAATAACTCCTGTAGTGTTAATAGTGGCGATATCTGCGATTTTCCTAGTGTCTAGTTATTTTGCGGACATTTATAGTATCGAAATACAAAATAGTATCGGAGAGGGTTCTATCGGTTTGTTGCTATTTTTCTTAATAAATATTTTGGCTGTAGTGTTGGCTCCTTTTACCACACTCCCTCTAATTCCCATTGCAAGTGCTTTGTGGGGGTGGTTTTTGACAGGTATATTTTTAATTATATCTTGGACTATCGGATCTCAAATTGCATTCTACTTATCAAGAAGATTTGGAAGAAAGTTAGTAGTTAAATTTATAAATATAGATAAATTAAATACTTTAGAGTCTAGAATACCAAAAGAAAATGTATTTTGGAGTTTGGTTTTACTCAGAATGATTGTACCTGTTGATGTATTATCCTATGCTGTTGGATTATTTTCAAAAATAAAAAACAAGCTTTTTATTTCTGCAACATTTGTAGGAATAATTCCGTTTGCATTTATTTTTGCCTATGTAGGAACTCTACCAACAAAAATACAATTAATTGTTGCGATTGAAATAATTGCAGCGGTATTGGTAATGCTTATTTATAAAAAAAGTAGTGCAAAAAAGATATTATTATTTCTTTTAATTCTATCAATATCCTCAACACTGTTTGTATATAGATCTGAGATAATTTCTTTGTTTTCAGGGCTTAGTGTACTTTCAAAAGAACGTCCTCTTCTGACTTCGGTGATTTTGATAGTAGCAAAGACAGTTTCAACTCCTTTGGGCTTTCCTGGGACTCCTTTAACATTATTGTCAGGTTCATTATTTGGAAAATTGTTCGGCACGGTTATTGCCTTAATAGGAAATACGATGGGTGCCACGCTTGCATTTATATTATCCAGGTATATTTTTAGAAATTATGTTCAAAAAAAAGTACTGCCAAATTACCCAAGAATTACTCAGTATGAAAAAAGATTTGAAGAGAGAGCTTTTTCAACCGTATTTCTCCTGAGGCTTATTCCAATATTTCCTTTTAATGGACTTAATTTTTTGTTAGGAGTGACTAATATCCCAATTAAAAAATATGTCATAGGATCATTTATCGGAATGATACCAGGTACTGCATTATTTGTGTATTTTGGTGAATCTCTGGGTTCAATGAGTTTGATTAATATTTTACTGGCACTAGGTGGTATCGTTTTATTAACATATGTAGGAAAAAAATATGAAAAAAGATTTTAAAGAAAAAAAAGAATACGATGTGATTATTATCGGAGCAGGTTCGGGCGGATTAAATATTGCGGGTTTTGCAAGTAGGGTTGGTTTAGAATTTTTGTTAATTGATAAAGAAGATAAAACAATCGGAGGAGATTGTCTAAATTTTGGATGTGTTCCATCTAAAGCACTTATTCATATTGGAGAATTAGTTAAAAATTCAATGTTGGCTAAAGATTTTGGAATGGATGTAAGTGGAGATGTGGATATTTTTAAGGTTATGAATTATATAGATTCCAAAAAAGAATTTATAAGAAAACATGAGAATGCAGAATATCTTAGAAAGAAGGGGATTGATGTCGTATTAGGTTTAGCAAAATTTAGCGGTAAAAATAAAGTCATTGTGCGTGATGAAGAGTATGTTGGTAAAAAAATAATTTTAGCTACAGGATCTAGACCAAGATATTTAAAAATTCCTGGAATAGAGAATATTCAGGTGTTTAATAATGAAAATATTTTTTCATTAAAAAATAAGCCTCAAAATATGATTATTGTCGGAGGGGGTCCTATTGGTGCCGAAATTGCACAATCTTTTAATCGACTAGGTATTAATGTATCTATTGTTGGTCCAAGCTTTTTAGATAAGGAAGATAAGGATGTATCAGAAGTAGTAAAAGATAAAATGCAAAAGGAGGGGGTAAGATTCTTTATAGGTTATAAACCTGTCGAGATAAAAAATAAAAATATTCTTATAATCGAAGATGGAGATGGTGAAAAAAAAGAGATTAAATTTGATTTATTTTTTGTTTCAATTGGTAGAATTCTTAATTTAGACAATCTAAACTTAGAATCGGCGGGAATTGAACTAGATGAACGAGGAAAATTAAAAATAGACCAGTACTTAAGAACAACTAATAAAAATGTTATTGCTATCGGTGATGTTGCGGGAAATTTTATGTTTACACACGCAGCCGAATTACATGCTTCAACAATAATTAATAATTTATTTTCACCTTTTAAGAAAAAATTAAATACAGATGCGATGGCATGGGTCACTTATACTGATCCTGAAATTGCTACATTTGGATTACAGGAGCATCAGTTGAGAAAAAGATCTATAAAATATGAAGTAATACAAAAAGAATATATTGATGACCGAATGATTGTTGATGAGTATATGGATGGTCTAATTAAATTATTCATATCTCCCAAAGGTATAATTTTGGGCGGAAGTATGGTTGCGCATAATGCGGGGGAATTGTCTCAAGAACTTATGTTGGCACAATCAAATCAAATGAATGTGCGAGCATTTATGAATAAAGTATATCCGTATCCTACCGCTACAAGAGCAAACAGGTCTGCAATATTGCAATATATGAGTAAAAAACTCACAGATAAAAATAAAAAGTTATTGAGAGTTCTGTTTCATATTTTTAATTAGTTTTTTGTATTGTTATATCTTTTTATAAAAATATATTTTTATTCTTTAATATAATCCTCTCCGATATATTTTCCAATATATTCCTCTTCTCCTGCACATCACCATCCTTCAAAATAAACTTCACATAATTCTTAATATCGATATCATCAATCTGAATGTTGGTACTTTTGCCAAGAAGGGAAGTATTGAACTTCTTGAACCGTAGTATCTCATCTTTAATCTTGTCTCGTACCTTTAACTCGTTCACTTTCATATCATCAATTAATTTCTCAAACTGTTTAATTAAGTCAGTTTCATTGATTGGCGGGTTAGAGCAATTGTGGTCCTTTGACTTTGCACATTTGTAGTACACATGTCTGTTTGAAGTTCCATTCTTGAGTTTCTTAAACTTCTCATCTGCACTAATCGCAGAATTACACAATCCACAGGTCATAAGTTTAGTGAAGGCAAATTCTTTATTCTCAATACGAAGTGTGTTGCTCTTTACTTGTGCCTGCACCATGTCATAGAGTTCTTTAGTTATAAGTGGTTCATGTTTTCCTTTGTACCAGTTACCTGATTTTCTCGGATATTCAAACTCTCCATAATAGAATGGATTACTCAAACTTCTGAATATGTTTCCGAGACTCAAGTGCTTCTTTCCATATGCACTTCTGAAATTCAAATCAAACTTGAGCCAGTTGTATACTTTCTTTCCGCTCCATTTCTCATATGCTACTTTCTCAAACATCTTCTTGATCACGGGTCCTTTCTCTGGATCTATGTATGTTTCGCACTTTCGGTCACTCCGTTTCTCCTTGAGATATCCTGTCGGGGCAGGTCCTGGCCAGAGTCCCATTTCAACTCTGGTTCGGAGTCCTCTTTTAACATTTATACTTTTGTTATCATTTTCAAGTTTTGCTTGAGAACAGAGAATCATCAGGAGGAACTTCTCATTGGGAGAGTTCTTAAATGTCTGTCCGTATGTTTTAATTTCTTGCAGTTTTGCTTGATCCATTAAATCCACCAAGCTTCCAAGATCTCCTGCATTTCTTGATAATCTATCTGGAGCCCAAGTCAGTATCCCATTATATCTTCCTTGGTCTATATCAGAGAGTATTTCTTTGAATACTGGTCTTTGTCCCGAATCCTTTGCTGAATGTGATTCTCTCCTAATGTCTATAATCTCCATGTTTTCCTTCTCTGCTATTTGGAGCATTTCTTTAACTTGCGAATCAATTGATAATACTTGTCGTTCTTCGGTCTCAGTACTTTTTCGAGCATAGAGGACGTATTTTACCTTTATTTGGGGCACTTCTGTCCTGACTCCGAAGTTGCTTATGTATTGGATTTCCATATGTATATGATGACGTAGATTGGGTATTTGCTAAGACTATGCAAAGGTTCATTTTCATTTCATGGTCGTTTCTATACCCTTAGCAAAAATATGAAAAGCGTTATAATCTATGGAGTAATACGTTACTTTGATGTATTATATGAGTACACAATTAAATATATAAGTAGCCTAACCCTATAGAGAAATCTGCAGGCATGGTGAAAAGTCCAATCAGACATAAAGAACCCATCATAGGGTCGTCTGATTGGCTATATCGGGAAACCGGTATAAAAGACTTCGGTCTCTACCTGTGGTGGGCTTTTTGTGTACTCGAAACTTTACAAGACCAATCAGAAAAATTAATGGCAACTAAAAATCAGAAGCAGGAGCTGTATAAGAAACTACAAGCTTATGCAAAACAATATTTGAAAAAAGAATATAAAGATCTCGATGAGTCTGCAACACGACTTATGATCAATAGTCTTTTAACAAATGTATTTGGATATATAGAACTTGAAGAAATAAAAACAGAGTACAGAATCAGGGGAGAATACGCTGACTATATTATTCAATTAAAGAGAAAGAAACAATTTGTCGTTGAGGTTAAATCAATACAACTTGATCTCAACGAGAAACATTTAAGACAAAGTGTAGGATACGCTGCGAACGAAGGTGTGGACTGGATTATTCTCACAAACGGAAAGCAGGTTGAACTCTATCGAGTGCTATTTGGAAAACCAATATCTACAAGAAAGATATTCGACTTTGATTTGTCGGATGCAAAGGAACTTAAGAACATGTGTGAAATGCTGTATCTTCTCACAAAGAAGAGTGTACTTCGTGATGAATTGGATCATTTCTGGGCACGATTTGAAGCACTAGAGCCTATTAAATTATCAGGACACTTGTATTCAAGCGAAGTTGTACGATTTCTTCGAAAAGTATTAAAGAGCAAGACAGGACTATATTTTGGAGATGACGATATTTTAGATTCAATTCAGAAAATTGTATCGACAAAAATTGAATCGGTTAAACCCAAGAGTCCAACATCTCTTGTGGGGAAGAAGAAAAAGCCAGTAGTCCAATTGTCGAATGTTGTATCAGAAGTTTCTGTAGAGGAGGACTCTGTTGCGGAGACTGTAATTTAAATTAAAAATAATTTATAAAATTAATATATTAAAATGGAAAATTCAAACAAAGATGAAATTAAAAAGTTAACACTATCAAGAGTGCTTGCGTATGTGCTGGGTGGATTATTTCTTTTAGCAGGTGTAACAAGTTTATTTAGTAACTTTATGGTCGGTGTAGTTTTTATTGTTATATCAATAGTACTTTTCCCACCACTCTATAAACTTTTAGAATCAAAGACAAAAGTACGACTATCAAAATCGTTGAGAGTTGTAACAACAATAATTCTATTAGGTGTCGCTGGTGCGTTGTTTTCAAGTAGTGAAGTTGATTCAATCGTAGAAAAAGTGAACCAAGAATCTACCAATACAGTCACAGAGAATGTGTCTCCTGTAAAAGAGGAATACACAGAAGTAATTACACTGAAAGGAAAGGGTAATCAAAACTCCGCATCATTTAATGTAACAGGAAAGAAAGTTCGACTTACAGCCACAACAACAGGAGGTTCTTCTGGTATTGGTACATTCTCTGGTATCGAACTCAAAAAAGAAGAGGGTGGATATGTGGGCCAGGTTTAAGTATTTCAACAGAAGGTGCTGAAGATGGAGTAGGAGAGACTACATACCGGAATCTCAAGCCAGGACAATACTATATCCAAGTGATCAGTGGAGTAGATTGGGTTGTGAAAGTTGAACAATCAAATTAATCTATTTTCCTGTTTCAACATCAATATAATCAGAATAGTAGACGGTACCTCCGTCCTCATCATCATTTCCTAGAAATGCTATAAGCCAAGTAGATTCATTTGAGTGCGTGTCTAGGGTTGAGTTGATCAGCAGTGAAAATGCATCTGCAAGGTCATCGTGTTTTTCAACTCCAAATCCAATCAATTGTTGAATTAGTTCTTCACATCCCTGTCTTGGAAATTTAATAATTCCAGATTTGATTGATGTTGAAGTGAGGGATAGTCGCGTCCTCTTGTCTCCCTTTGGTTTTACCGCTTCAGCTTTAACACCATTGAGTTCAAGCATTTGGGGAAGTGCTTCTTGATATGCAACACTTTCAACAAAAAGCTTGTCTTGATATCTGGGCATTTGAGTTGATTTAAAGTTCTTCATTAAATCAACTTGTTCAGGAAAATTGAGCTTCTTGCAGATCGGGTTTGGAAGAATATAGATTTTCAATTTTTCCCTTCGTCCATACACATGAGCAGACACAATCGTAGTGAAGTCAGCAGAATCCTTTGTTGATATAGCGAGATCAACTCCTGCATACGTCCCTCTGTATGCTTTGTGTGAAGATCCTGGTAAATCATCATAATACTGAAACCACTCAGGATAAATTACCTGATCATCACTTGGAATAATGCGAAGTAGATATTCTCTTTGCCAAGATATCTCACTTGAGATTTTTAACTTCTCATCCTCAATGTCTTTTTCATTTTGATATTTTCCTGACCATAAACATACACCGTCTTTATCAAGCAGGGGATATTCCTTGAAAATACCCTTTGCTTTTCCTTGGGCAATCTCATCCTTAATTCTCATAAGGAGAGAATCCTCGTGCAGGAGATTTCCAACGATTATAAGTCTCGTATTTTTATCTCCTGAAGGGATCACTTCACCTCTCAACCAGTTATATGTTTTGTTTCGACCTTCACGAGTCTTGGTTGATTGAACATCCTCAACGTCGTCACAGATTATGAGATCTGGTCTATGTTCATTGTGTCGTAGTCCTCGAATACTTTGGTCACTTGAAGCAACAGTGATTCGTGCTCCGTGTTTTTTGAACACTAATGAATGAGAACCCCATTCGTCGCTTTCTTCTTGGAATGGTCCGAGGTCTCTTTTAAGAACATCATTGCCTTCAAGTTCTGTTCGGATATTCATCATATGTTGTTTTGCTTGTGCCCGTGTCTGACAAAAGATAATACAGAACTTTTTCTGTTGTTTTCCAAGTATTGCCCAGATAGGGTATGCGGTGGTCACCATTGTTGATTTTCCAGATCCTCGAAATGCAACGACATATAGATTTTCAGTCGTACTTTTTTCGAGATTGTGAATAATCTCTTTTTGAAAGTCTGCCGTTTCGTATTTTACATAGTGAGCATAGTAGAAGTGGAAGAAATACAGAAAACTATCTTTTGTGATTGATGTTCGCACCAATCTGTCTTTCATCATTCTGTTTACCAATGACGTGTCAATTAATTTATTCATGTTTGTTAGAGTTAATTTTTTTAATGGATCTTGATTTTGTAATCGAAGCAAGTTTAAGTGCTTGTTTTACGATCTTTGCTTGTGATGGAGTAAGTGCTTGATTGTCTTCTTTTGTCGTAATTTCAATCTTGTCTTTGTAATTGTCATTTCGGTGTCGCAACCAGAAACTAATTGCTGAGTAATTCTTTTCCTTAATGAGTGTGAGTAGCTGACTTTCACTCATGTCATTTACAAGTGCAACACCTTCTACCTGTGCCCCATCCATTTTCTTTGCAAATGACTTATCTGTTCTTTTCCATCGGTACACACTGTTTCTTGATAGGCCAGTTTTTTCACATGCAACTTGTATGATTGGAACCTTCCGCAGTTCATCAAGGAACTGATCTTGAAATTTATTCTTTTTCATAATAGTTCTTGATTACTTTTGTCTTCTTGCCTGTTAATTTTTCATATCGGCGAATTGCCAAATCACAAAATACAGGATCAATTTCTAGTGAGTACACCTTTCGTCCTAATTGTTCTGCACAAATCATTGTGCTTGCCGATCCAGAAAATGCGTCAAAGATGATGTCTCCTGGCTTTGTGCACCTCACGATGATCTTGTGGTGGAGTTCAGGATTCTTGCTTGTCGGATGTTCCATTTGGTTTGAGGGGAGTCGTTTGGTTGCCCAGATGTTGGAGATGTCCTCAAGGAGTTGGTTTCCATTCGTGCAATTCTTGTTTTGAATCTCATTTAGATTTTTCACAAGATCAGATAGATAGGGAGACCCTTTTGTTCCATACACACAAAATTCGGTGCATTTGTTAAATGCCACGGTAGGTGTCGGAGATGAATTATTTTTTATCCATACATTGAGCCTTCTGTTCTTGATACCTAGTTCCATGTATAGGGTTTGTAGAACCCATACCCAAGCCTCATCGCACCAAAACCCTACATGAACATCTTTGGATGATATTGATAGGGAAGAGATAAGAACCTCTCTTAAGAATTGTTTAAATTCCTCTGGTGATTTATTGTCATCATCAAATGAACCTCCATAGTTGGATTTGTTACCTACACCCTTGTCATATGACAGACCTATATTGAACGGGCTATCTGAGTAGAGTGCTGTAGCCTTATCTGTTCCAAATAGTTTTTTAACTGCATTGATATCAGTTGAACTTGCACAGAGGAGTTTGTGGTCTCCCATAACAATAAGATCACCCGACTCTGTTTGAGGTACTTTAATTTTCTTCAATTCTTGTTCAACATTGAATTTGTCGTCTTTAGTGTCTTTCTCCTTGTCCCAGAATTTCACTAGTTCTTTCTTGTCAAATCCTGCAAATTGGAGCAAGTCAAAATCAAAGGATTTCAATTTGGAAAAATCCCATTCGCCATCATTGATATTACTTTCAATTCCTATTCTCCGTCGTTCTGTGTCAGTTAGTTTCCGACTAGGAATCATGACATCTACCGTATCGACACCAAGTTCCATAAGGGCAACTTTTCGTTGGTTCCCAGAAAGGATGGTGTTGTCTGTATCAATTACGATGATACTGTGAAAACCATTTTGTATGATTTTCTTTTTTAATCTACTTAACGCCTCTTTCGAGATTGTTCTTGGGTTTTCTTGCCAAGGGAGTAGGTCTTTGACCTCTCGAACTTCTGATCGCCATGAAATTGTTTTCATAATCTTACTAATTAATTTAATAAGATGTATGAGATATAGAAAAAACCTATCTCACACACGAAATAGAAAAAGTTTTGAACTTTAAACTATTTCTAGCGCGGGATAGGCACGGCTTTGGGGCGATACACTATTCTACTTTTTACTACGCATAGAATTTATATTTTTATTTTATTCCTTATCTTTTCTTTTTGCAATACCTCGAAGGATTCTTTTGCCATTTTTGCTCTCCATAAATTCCTGAGCGTCTTTTCCGAGGAGTATCGGTAAACCTGACGTGGGTTTTTTAATCATTACCCGATATCCTTGCTTTTGATAATCAGCGATCATCTTGTGGAGGGAGGGGTCTTGCATATTAAAAGGTATTTCAAAAGTCATTTTATTATCCGTTGAACTCGTTTGATTCTTCAGTGGACTAAAAATTCTTCCAGGCTTGTTGTTTTTTATTGAGCGATCTATTACATCTCCAGTAGATTTTGAGATTCGAGCATTAGAATGCAGTTGAATATCTGTAAGTTCCAAAATGATGATTTTCTCACCCTTTTTAATAGGTTTTGTTACTTCAGTTAGTTGTAATTCTTGTTTCATATCTAAAGTATACCAAAAGAGTGTAAAAAGTGTCAAACACATGTTGTTGATAGTCCTAAAGTATGCTATACTTATACTATGCATACCAAACAAAAACAGCTTTTAGCCCTCATAGACAGTGACCCGAATATTGGATCCTACAGCCTAAGGACAATTGCAGATAAGATTGGCGTGCCCGACAAGCCACAAATTGTGAAATATCACTTACAACAACTTGAGAAGGCTGGAATGATCCAGATGAACCTTGAACAAGGTGTTATCAAGCCAGTCAGAAAAGGTTTTGTGAAGTCTACTGTAAATACTGTGTTCTCACTTCCTGTTGTTGGAACTGCAAACTGCGGTCCTGCAACTATTTTTGCCGAGCAGAATGTCCAACAGTATCTAAAGGTCTCTTCTTCGATGTTGCCATATAACAAAAAAGACCTGTATTCAGTTGTTGCAGACGGAAATAGTATGAATCTCGCAAAAGTAGACGACAAGAATACTATTGAAAGTGGTGATTTTGTTCTCGTAGATAGTAGATATAAAAATTATAAAAACGGAGATATTGTTGTTGCTGTCATAGACGGTATGGCCACAATCAAGCGATACAGAAAAGATGAAGACAATCAACGCATCGTGCTCGAGCCAGATTCAACGGATAAGTATCTTCCGATTTTTATTCACGAGGGTGATGATTTTCTGCTGAGTGGAAAGGTTGTCGGAATTATTAAGAGTTAAAAATAAAATACTATGAAAAAAAGTATACACACTGTGCACAATTCAGAAAAAAGCAGATGGGAGAACAAGGTTCAGGGAAATAGTAAACCTCTTTCATTTCATCACACAAAAGAAAATGCTCTTGATAGAGCAGAGAAAATCGCAGGAAAAACAAATGCGGAACATTTTATTCACGGTAAGAATGGAAAAATTCAAGAGCGAAATAGCTATGGGAATGATCCATTTCCACCAAGGGGATAATTATTAAATAATAAATTAAAATATCTATGTTACATAAAGTTTTTGTGAGTTTTGATTATACAGATGATAGACGTTACCGACATCTGTTGCAGGCTTGGCATGAGAATCCAAAATTTCAATTTGTTTTTGATGATGCGACTTCTGGTGAAATAAATAGTATAAATGTAGGAAGAATAAAAGCCGCCTTAACTTTAAAAATTAAAGAAGCAACGCATATTCTTGTTATTGTGGGAGAAAATGCTAATACACCCCACAGAAATAGAGGTCTTATTGGTCATAAAAATTGGATTAATTTTGAAATAAATCAGGCAAAAAAACTAGGTAAAAGGATCGCTGTTGTAAAGTTAGATAGAACATATGAATCTCCTGACGAATTATCTGGCGCAAGAGTGTCTTGGGCATTTTCCTTTACTGAACAAAATATCGTCAAAGCCTTAAATGAAGCACCTTATCCAGTCTTACCTTTTAACCGTTATGGTCAATTCTGAAACAAAAATAAATATAATTCACGAACATTATAGAGAGACTTTCTCTGTCATTTCTGAGGCAATTAAAAGACGAGACAGATTAATGCTTTTTGTTGTTGTGATCTTAGGTTTCTTTGCTTTTCAATCGATCTCTCCAATTTTATCTAATCAAATTGTTACAGACCTCTTGTCTTTCAAGTTCGGACTTAATTTAAAAGTTGATTTATCTATCATTCGAAATGTTATATGGGCTTTTCTCTTAATATTCTCAATTCGATATTTTCAGGTTGCGGTATTTATTGAAAGGCAATATGCATACATTCATCAACTTGAAGATAAATTAAATAAAGAAGTGGGAGATGAATTAATCACTCGTGAAGGTAAGTCATATTTACACGAGTATCCTTGGTTTTCAAATTGGATATGTTATCTCTATACTCTTGTTTTCCCCTTATTACTTCTTGTTGTGAGTGGATATGGTTTGGTAAAAGGATTTGATGGGATGTGCAGTATGTCGATCAATGAAATCTTTGATTTTTTGATATATCTGCTCCTTGTAATTTCAACAGTTCTGTATTTGGGAGTGATACATATCAAGCGTAAAAAATAATCAATAAGTTACATGTGACTGTAACTTTTATAGTCCATCCTGTGTCACTTTTGTAACTTTTTACTCTGCACGAGACTCGTCGATTTGATATACTAGATAAATCTCAAACGGACATTATGGGGCTTGACCCACTACGGTTCTAACTCGAGATACCCCGCAGATTGAAACTTCTTGTTCTGA
>JAACPR010000002.1:82703-83070 GCA_009995365.1 Candidatus Parcubacteria bacterium
AGGACTGTCGCTCGCTGCAAAGACTGGCACCGCGGAGGCTGATACAGAGAAGCAACACATTCATTCTTGGGTCGTTGGCTACTTTCCCGCGCACGCTCCTCGGTACGCCTTTACCTTTATGTTAGCCAGGGGTCCGTGGGGGCAAGAGGTGGGTGCGGTTGCGGTCACGGATGATGTCTTGGTATGGCTTTCTCGATATCGACCTGAGTACTTACAGCCTTTATAGGTCACACATGAAGCATTGGTGACGGGTAGCCAGTGATATACTGTATTTGTATTACGTAATTTTTTACTATGGAACCAACTCCAGCGGAGCAGGGATCAAGCGTCAAAGATGCTGCACAACCGCCAGCACCAGCGGTACCAG
>JAACPR010000002.1:83337-85393 GCA_009995365.1 Candidatus Parcubacteria bacterium
GCATCACCTTTAGTCCAGCAGTAGAAGGTGAGTGGCAAACCGAAGAGATTGCTCATGCGGTGGTGTTTCAGCCCAAGCAGCCGCTTCGCAGTGGGGTGTACTACGCAGTGAATCTTGATACTGAGGCTGCCCAAGTATCAGGAGATTTCTATGTTGATGAAGATCCCGAGGTGACGGCAATGTTTCCTGGAGTTGGAACTGAGGCGCATGAAGACAGTGAAATCACTATCATCTTTAATCGTCCCATGGTGCCACTGACGACCTTGTCTGAACAAGAAAAAATTACGCTCCCAATCACGATTACTCCATCGACCCCGGGTACGTTCAAGTGGATCAGTACCCGTAATTTGCAATTTATTCCTGAGACCACACTGATTCCATCGTCTGACTACACTGTCTCGGTCGGAGAAGGAATGGTATCGCTCGATGGGCTACCGATTGCTCCTTTTACGCACTCCTTTGTGACGCGGCCGCTCCACTATGAATATATTTCAAATGGTGAAATGAGCTACCGGGCGCCGATAGTTATTCAGTTTAACCAGCCAGTTGATCTCGCGAGTACCAAGTCGCAGATAGAGGTAAAAAAATCCGGTGACCAATCAGTTGCGATTGATGTCGTTTACGGGGAGACTACCTATTACGATTATGAGTCTGGTACGTACGTGACCGAGGCAGACCCGAGCAAGCTATTTATTTATCAAAAAGCCGATACGCATGGCCGGTCGCGACTGTGGGATTTTGACACGACGTACTCTGTTGCGATTGGGAGTGCGACTCCTGAGGCGGGTACAAAACGACTTGAAGCAGGGAAGCGGTCAGTGGTGACGATCCCCAACATTATCAGAAGTACAACCGCTACATCTGATCGGACATCCCTCGTTCGTCCAGATTTATTTGATCCTACGGGTACTTTGGTGGTGACATTTTATGATGAGATCGACAAAGATCGTTCAAGTATTACTGCCAAAGGGCTCCGTGCGATTACCTACGGTGAGCGCTGTAAAACTGACGAGCAGGGCGAACCGCTCTCATTTGGATCTGGCTGTGAGAAAGTGCCAGATCATAAAACCCTCATCTTTAATTTTGATGCGAATGCATTTACGCCACGCGAGTCCTTTGCTGTTTTATTACAGAGAATTGTGACGCCTGATGGTTTCCGCTTGTCTGAAGATGAACTCAAGGTCCCGGTCACTGTCTACCCAACCGTACAGATCTATCGAACGGTCCCGGCTAATGGCGCACAAGCCGCTTCATCGGGTGATGGTATTTATATTTGTACCAATACGCCACTGTTGGCTCCCGAGGAGGGATATGTGGATGAGTACCTGCATGCTGATGGGTATGTGATTTATGGCCGAATGGAACGTACTCGGTACATCACAAAAAAATATACGTACGATAAGTGTAATAGTGGTGAATTCGAGACCTGGTTCCAAGCTGGTTTGTTGCCTGAAACGTTCTACTCGTTTGATCTCAAGATCAAGGACGTGTTTTCGCAGACAGCTACCGGTATGCTTGCTTTCACGACTGCTCCAGCGGAAGCGAAGTACACTCGTTTCCATAATATGCAACAGCAGTATAACGTGACGCCACCTGAGCGTACGACACTCACGTACGCAGCGGAAAACCTCGAGTACATGGACATGCATATTTGTCGCCTTGAGCCAGAAGTGTTCCTCGAGCGCACCGTCAATCAAGCGGAGCGGTACACACCGCCACAAGCTGCAGGCTGTACGAACGTCGTGACGGATACTATTTCATTACCAAAACGATATTGGGTGAATAATTATTTCCAAGTGGATCTTCGTAAGTACTTTCCTGATCCGCGAGGTCATTATATTGTGACATTCAGTCATCCACTCTACCGGGAACAGTCTTATGATGAGACGAGGATCGGTCGACCGCTCTATGATCGTACGTACGTTAGTGTTACCAATCTTGCAATCGGAAAGAAAGCAATTGAGCATGGTGAGCAATCGTATGGAGAGTCAACTAATCCTGGTAACAATGATGTCCTCAAGGACACGATCGCACGTTCGACCAACTTGTACTGGGT
>JAACPR010000022.1 GCA_009995365.1 Candidatus Parcubacteria bacterium
CTCATGTTTCTTTTATTAATTGATTAATCTTAACAAAAGAAAACAGTATTTTGAGATTATCTGTGTCCACTTTTTGGGGTACAGATCACGTGCTGACTGTCACGGATGTGAACTTGCGTAGTAAGACCCCGTAAGGGTATTTCACCACCCCTTCTACTCCTTGTATGAGGTGTCTCGGTCTCAGGGGTCATTTTGTGAATGATACAGATGAGACACAAAACACCCGTCTCGGTCTCTGTCTCATTTACGCTTCTTGCGAACCTTTCTGGCAGATTTTACCTTCTCTCGATGCAGTCGACGAGCTTCATCTTTGGCTTTCCGCTCCTCCTCACGCTGTTTCATCTCCTCAGGCGGAACCACACGAAGATGATCCATTATTTTGTATCCTTTGAGGATTACGTGCGGATCGCCGAAGTGATACCACGGGTGCATCTGGTTCCACTCCTTACCATCTTTTATCTCCTTAACCATGTGCGACTCAAGAAGTTTCTTTGGAGGCAGGAAATCCTTGTTGTCTTTGATTAGGAACAGCTGGGTATGCACGCCCTCGCCGTAGTGACTGACGGTTCGGGGTTTGACGATGCTTTCCCTGATCCACTTCTGAAGCGTCTGTCCTTTGACGTTGAAGTAATGGTCGAAATCATGCTTGGTGTACCAACTGTCCTTGTTCTTTGCGAGAGACGCTGGTATCTCTTTCTTGTCGATCGCTTTCTGACAGACGAGGCATTTGATGCCGTACTTGTCGTACCAATTGTCTCCTTCGGGAGTACTGTCTCCACAAATGGCACACCTATAACCAACACCTTCTCGATGAAATCCTTGCGGGTTCTCTTCCAGTCTCTTCGCTAGAGCCTTCTGCTTTTCATCCCATTCCTCCATGAACTTACCCGCTCGTTCCATATTCCATTTCATATCTTGGAACTCACGACCTTTCTCCTCAGTCAGACAGAAGCGATCTCGATCTTCAGCAAAATGTTCATCGTACTCGTCTTCCGTCTTGGACCACACATACTCATCCGTCTCAACGTGTTTACACTTCGTGCAGGTATACGTCGTTATCATCTTTTCCTTATCGTCGGAAACCACATGCTTAGTCGGGTTGGCACACTTAGCACAAAGGTGGGGTTTAGATCGCCACTCCTCACCATCATTAAAAAATGCCCGACGTGGTAGACACTTGTTCGGGCATTCAAACATAAAGAGGACACGGTCAGACTTGTCTTCGTCTCCGTGCCAAAGTTGCTTGTCTAAGACGGCGATACGGTTGCGACAGGTAAGGCAACGGATGTCTTCTGGTGGTTGGGCTTGCTCTAGTAATTCATCCCGTTGTCGATCTCGCTCCATCCATTCATTGATGGTCTTCTCCTTATTGAGATAACGCTCACCCTTTTCAAACGTGAGCATCAGCTCGTGGACGTAGTTTTTAACCGCCTCAGCTTCTTTCTTTGTAACCTTCTTATCTTTCGGAATCTCAGTTTCAGACTGACTCTTTTCAAGACGACGACAACGCTCGACGGTATGCTTGTCGTATAGGTCTATGTAGTATTGTTTCGACTTAAGATGCACTATCACAGAATAATTATAAAATATTCTGTGATAGAGGAAAATAGTATCTAAATTATTTTCCGTTCACCGCCTGTCCGATGTGCCAAACGAGTCTTTCGTACGACCAACGATCAAGTGCTCTCTGCCCACTAAGCATTGAGGTGAAGAACATTGGGATTTTCTTTCCACCTCTGGTGAACCAATGGAAGCCACGTTCTGCATCCCACGAAAGATCATCCTTTATATACTCACGGAGTATCTCTGAAGCTGTCGCATTGGTGACCACGACACAGCGAGGCTCGGTCTGTACCAATATCTCCTCAAACAGCTTGATCTGATCCATTCCGAATTCGTTAAGCTTACCCTTGCTTCGCACACGGTTCATAAAACTGCTCTGGGATGTTTCCTTGTATAGAAAGAGGTCGATGTGTTGCCACTCTAGTCCAACTTTCTTGGCAATCTCTATTGGTCTGCCGAAGTACTGGGAGTAGTTCTGGTATGCATAGTTTTCCATCTTGATGCAGTCATCAATCAGCTTTGGATTGGATGAGATATTCTGCCATTTGAAAAATGAGACCATGTCGGTATCTGCATACTCTGTATTTTTGAGGATGGTTTTGAAACCACGAGCACTGAATGATGGGTTCATTCCCACAAACACCAGTCGATCTTTGTGTAGCTCATCATAAAAAAGCGGAGAGTAGACATCGGTATTACCAGCGAAATGCTTGTTCCAAAGGGCTACTATTTTCTGATTGATTTCTGAATTTCTCATAGGTTGCTCGTGTAGTCACACTTGGGATAAGTACTGCATCCCATGAATCTACCGTACTTGCCCTTACGCTCAACCAGCTGTCCTCCGCACTTTGGACACACAGTATCCGCTACAGGCATTTCTACATTCGCGAGCTTCACGTATTCCATGAGCCTGAAGCGGTCAACGAGTTCGATAGGTTTTCCTTCGGCAAACTTCTCAGCATCGAGAGTAAATACATTCGTGGTTATGAAGTATCCTTTACCGCCATCAATCTTATCCGCAATCGCTCCATAAAAATCCCGAACGGCTCCGACAGGAACTTGACGGGTGATAAATTTCTTGCATTGGATGTAGTGAACAATGCCGTCTTTTTCTGCTTCTACGTCGATACCACCGTCACCTCTACCTCCGACGGTTTTCGTTTTGTATCCAAGTGAGCGAAACAGCTCCTCAATATAGTTCTCGAATTTTGTGGGTGTAAGGTATTGGAGATCCTGTATATTCTTCTTACCAAGAAACCACTTAATCTTGCTTTTTCTATCTAGGAGATCCGTCAGTATCCTGAAAGTAAGAGCGAGGAGCAAAACTCCTCCTGCCATTAGGTAGAGTCCTTTGAATTGCCAAAAGCTTTTCAGTGTCTGTATTAAAATGTCTCCTAAATTAAATTCCATATTAAAGTTATGTTATTGCTTTTAATACCTTCCATATCTCCACCATCGCCAGAGTATCCAGTTTGCAATACTTCAAGAGATTCTCTCTGATGCTTTCTCTTTCTGTCGGACTAACACTGTCTGTGGTACTTCGCTCCCATTCACTCAATGCCATCGTTCCATCTTGGATTTCAAGATTCTTGTATGAAAGCTCAGGAAGCAAGACTGGTAAAACTTTTTTGATCGAGGCACTCCCGAAGCAGTCTGGATGTAGATAATCCTTTTTGAAAACGAGCATAAGGTCGTACACTCTTCTATTGATATCTTCTAGGAAGTCAGCATACTCGGGATGGATTTCCGCCAGCTCCTTATTTCTTCCTTTCTCAAATCCTTCATTCCATACAATGACGCTTCCTGTAGGACCAATCTTTTCTCGCATCTTTTCAAGTAATCCTGCTGTTGCTGTTTCAAAGTCATTACCGAGATATTCACAATGTTCGATATCACCATTCTCCTGCATTATATGGATCGATACCTGAAACACGATCTGCTGATTCGTCTTATATCCGTCGAGTACTGGATATGGTTTTCCGAACGTCTCGTAATCAAGAAAATACAAAGGAAATGTAAGATTTGAAAGCGTCTCTCGAATTGAGTCTGTATCGATGAGTGGTTTGCCTGATTTTTGAAGCACGACTTTCCCACGCTGAATATCAGTGAGATCAAAATCATCAGGGATATCCTTTACATCGAGAATATTGTCATCCAACAAACTCTGCAATTTCTTGCCTGTAACGATATGGTGGACAGAGTACTTTGGCACTTTTGGATTGAATAACTCGAAGCTATCACATCTCTGACCATGGCTCTTGTATAAGCATTCACATCCATCAAATGAAATTTCATCTTTGCTTAGTAGAGATAGAGCTTCGTTTATTTCAAGGCGTACATTTTCTTTATCTGCCTGAACTTTGTCGGTTACATCCTCAATGATAAAAAGCTCACGTGGATTAATGTTTCCATTACGACGGTACTCCTTATTGATATGCACGATATAACTATTACCAACATCAACTCCCGATTCTTCGGCAGTTATGGTCTGAAAAGTGATGTCTTTCAAATGATTGTGTTGCAAATCCGTCTTTATCTCTGAGCTGGCTTTGATTTCGTACAGATCCCACTTTTGAGTCTCGTTATTGAAAGCCAGAACATCCACTTTCGCAAACAGACCATTCTCTGTCTGAAAGGTCGCCTGAAACATTGTCTTATGTTCTTGTAGCAGATCGTTAGTCTTAGCTATCAGTGTGGATTTATCTCCTGTAACTTCAACACCTTCTGGAAAAAGTTTTTGTGCGTATTCTTCTACCTCATAGCCATCCTTGATGAGCTTCTCCAAAAACAAAGACATTTCACCCTCAACATAGAGTTCAGGTTTCTTCTTTTTTACCCATAACCATTTAGGGCAAATTAGATATTCTTTAAAGTCTGTTTTTGTTAAATTCATGATTTAATTTTCTTGCTCAGTCAACATAAAAGTTTTGTAATGATCTGTATCGATTACCTTTATAATTTCAAAGAAATTTTCAATCCTTTGCTTACTGCCTTGCAAGATCGAAATGTCATACTTTTCAATACCCAAAAATTCATGCGATCCGTGATTTATGAATCGCTCGATTGCTTTTTTATTTTGAGAAACCTCTTGTTCTAGTTCTCCAATCTTTGCAGGATCTATTTTACCTTTCTTTATATCCTTATACTTTGAGTACAACTTATCTGTCTTGCTACGCAAATCACCATGTCCATACTTGAAATGTAAAAATGTCTCTAACACACGACGCAAAAGATTTGCGGCTAAAATATTATCATCCAATTCTTGGCTGTCTTTGATTTCATCAAGTTTTGATATGGCATATTGGTAATCAGAGCGATATTTCTTTAAACTATCTGGCAGTTTATCAATCACTGAACCTTTTGCCGTAAGTCTAATTTGATAAAAATTTACCAGATCGTCTTTTAAATTCCCGTCTGCCTTTCTAAAGTTTTGAATTAAGTGACCAAAAAAATCTAGATTATGGGTCAATATGAAGTACTGTCTTTTTTCATTATTTTCAATTTCACCAAACAATATTGCAAAGACCTGGAAGAGCGTGTCCGAATCTAAGCTAGATACTGGGTCATCAATAACAATAATTGATTCTTCATCTAATTTATTGTCTTCTTCATCATTTATCGATATCAAAAAATATGCTAGTGCAATAAAATTTCTTTCACCTTCACTTAAACTAGAAAAATTACATTCGCTTCCATTACGTTTTAGTGCGTAACCAACTTCATCCCCCGAATCATCTAATTCTAGTTTTTTGTAAGGAAATGTTGCTCTAAGTAATAAATTAATTCTATCTGCAGGAATCTTTACATTTTTAGCAGTTTTTTTAAGTTCTTTTAATTCAGTATTCAATAGCTTAATTCCTTCTTCTTTTTCAGCATATTGTTTAACGCAAAATTCAAATGCATTCTTCTGTTTTTTGTAATTCTTGTATTCTCTTGCAACGTAATCTTTTTCTATATTCCACGCTGTAGCATTGGCATCAAAAGCCTCTTGTGTCTTAAATAGATTTGAATATTCTACTTTATCAATGGAGTCAGTTTTACTTTTTCTCTTCTCTACAATTTTCTTTTTTATGGATTTTAAAAATTCATCGATTTTCGTTTTCTCTGTAGAGTAGAAACTTTCGCAGGTTGCTATTTCTAACAAGCCACTTTCCACAGAAATACTTAGAGCATCAAGAGCTTTATTTAAATCAATAATGTCATTAGAAAAATGTTTGAGCAGCTCGTCCTTATTTAAAATATCTGAATCACAAAATAAACATTTACTAAGTTGATCTTCTTGTGATGTAAGATTATGCACATCAACACCATCTCTGATCCACTTTTCTTCTGAACTATCTCCAGAAAACTTACTGATCCTTTCAGAATTCTGGTAATTGGGAGCAAACTGCAGATAATGATTAATCTTTTCTATTTTTTCAATAGACCAATCATTCCATTTTTTTAGAATCTTGTACTCCCGCTCCTTTTCAGATAAGTTCGAAAGTGTTGAAAGTAACTGCTGTAAGTTTTCTTCATTTTGAATAAAAGAATCTATACCTTTACCACTCTCCACCTGTTTATCAAACCATTCTATTCTTTTTTCAAAAGAAGACTTCGAGTAGGAGTTATACAGCCCGTTACTTTCTACAACTGGATCCTTTTTAATATGACCAATACCATTCAATCTTCTAATACTATCTGAAACCTTCTTTGCTATTTCGTCATGCTCATTTTTACACTTCACCATCTTGGTCAATTCGTCTTCTGCATCATTTAATTCCTTTTGTTTTTTAGAGAAGTCTACTTCTGTCTCACCAAGTGCAACAACATACTCTAAGTGAGTTTTTGCAATAATGTTTTGAATATAGTCTTCATTGAATATTCTTATTTTGTTGTGACAACCTGTCAGATCATCATGTTTTTTGGTTGCTGAATCAAACACAACTGAGTAGGTGGCACCGAAGATATTATCTTCTTCTACAAGAGATCCTTTTTCATAGGTATTCAATAGACGTGAAAAAATTGTTTTACCAGAACCGTTCCAACCAAGAATTATATTTACTCTGTCATGAAAAACAGGAACATCACTGTCCCACTGAAAAGAATCGAAGCTACCACAATTTATCTTTTCTATCTTTTTTAATTTCATTATAAATTTAATTTCTTAACATCTTACTCCCATATCATTCTAGTAGCCTTATTTCTTCAGAAGTTAGTTCGTATACCTCATAGACTAGCTGATCGATTTCACTCTCTATTCTCAATATTTCATTGTTATTCTCTAGGCACTCCTTTTGATACTTCTGGTGCAATGAATAAAACTCATCTTTTTGTTGCAAAGAAAGCTTTAGTTTTAGCTTCTTTACAAGTTGATCAAAATCAAAACTCCACCAATCACGTAGTTTTGATGGCCACTCTTTATCAAATTCACTTGAGATTAAAGCTCGGAACCTCTCTGACTGATCGTTTAATATCTTAGATTTATCTGCTATCTTTTCTACCTTAGAAGAAAAAAGATTAATAGTTTCCTCTTGCATTTTAGGGAAACTAAACGGCTCAAGATAAACATTTGTATAAGCAAAATACCCACCAGAAAACTCCGAACTTGTTTTATTTATGTAATAAGCAGTAAGTTTAGAATTCAAAATAGCGAAATAAGCGTTTTGTAAATTTACATCGTCACTATCCCTAAACACAAGGTTCGTACACTTATCATTAGTATAAAATCCCTTGTCATCGATCAACATGTTAGGACCTAACGCTAGGTAAGGAGTAATAATTTTGCGATTTTCAAAGACAGCAATTTCTCTTGAGTTATGCAGTGAAAACCAGAACTCAGGATTAGTCTTATACTTTATCTTTTTATCGACAAGTACATTTTTAAATAATGATAAATATGCAAATGCTTTAGGGTAACGGCTTGATAATTCACTCTCGGAAAAAGAAACTGTCTTACCGTGATCATCAACTTTATGTGGATAGAGGATAAAAAGGTCATTATCGTAAATCGTGTATCTACCAACAGAACCGCCCATTAGTAATGGTTGAACTATATCTGATTCTAAAATAACTTCAGATTCTAATTCTTTTGAGAAACCTTTGAATTGATTCCCATCAATTCTGCCTGTAAATATGAAGATGCTGTCAGCACCTGTCACTACCCCTCGAGAGACTTTATTGAAAGCGTGCTTTAGCTTTACTGGCTGAGACTTAACTTTATTCAGCAATAAGCTGCTACTTTCATCTGTAAATACCCAACCCTCCTCATTAAGATTACTGTATGGAACATTTATAAAACCAGAATCATCAAGTAAGGAATCAGGCGACGAGGCTTTATAGGCTACTGCATTATTGTTATTGGAAAGAAGTAAAATGCACGTGTAAGTGGAGGCATCTGTAAAGATTTTATGAGAACCAAAATGAACCAATTTTTCTATATAGTTATTCTTAGTTAGAAACTGGCGAGTTGCTTCACCAAATTTTGAACCTAAAAATTTATGAGGCAGAATGTACGATGCCTTACCTTGATTAGACAACAGTTGCATCGCTTTTTCTATAAATAAAACGTACAGATCGAATCTGCCCCTTGCAGTTTCGTATTGTTGTTCGTAGTAATCAACATCAGCATCGCTAACTGATCTAATACCTTGCAATCTTACATATGGAGGATTACCAACTATTACATCAAATCCTCCGTTCTGGATGATTTCTGAAAACTCCTCCTTCCACTTAAAAGCCTTACCACCGGCAACCGCAGGATCATCAATCAAACTATTACCGCACTTGATGTTTTTATCGAGAGATGTAAGTTTCTTTCCTTTCTCTGCTGACTTAAGCCAGAGGCTAAGCTTAGTAATTTCTACAGATTCCTCATTTAAGTCAACACCAAAAATATTATTCTTCAGAATTGAGCGAATATATTGATCAGTACTAAACAAACCCCCACCAAGAATACTGGCGACACGCTTATTCTCAGCCATCAAATAATCAAACACATACACCAAAAACGCACCGCTACCACAAGCTGGATCAAGCACCTTCACTCCTTCAAGAAATTTTTGATACTTTTCATAAACCTGACGTTCACGTTTTTCGTAATTTTCATCATTAATATCTCCCTTAAGCTTAAATTCTTCTTTAAATTTCTCCTCGTGTTCACGCAGATACAACCCCAAAGAATTATCAACTATATAACGAACAATATAATCAGGTGTGTAAAAGATACCATCTTTCTTCCGACGACTGTGAGCAATAGATTCTAAATTTTGACTCTCACTGACCTTGCTCTTAATCTCTTCAAGATCACTAATGGATTGCTCAAAGATATGACCGAGGATAGTGACACTGAGATCCTCTTCAAAGTTGTATAAACCTAGAGAAATTACAGTTTTTAGTGGCTCGTCATTAATCTTTAGATTATTCAACTCTGAGTCATGTTTGAACAGACCTCCATTGTATCCATCTGGTATTTCTAACTTTTGACTTCCAACATCAATTGCCTCAAAGAAACCTTTGAGAGTATTCCAAAGCGAACCTCCAAAAGCCGAGCCATCAGATGCTTTCAACACTCGATGGAGAGTGTTGTCAGGTAATAACCCCGTATCTTCTGCAAAACAAGTGAAAACAATACGGTCGATGATTTTTTGTGCCTTCTCAATACCAAAATCGATGTTCTCCTTAACGGATGGATTATTGCGATAAATATCACGCAGAAGTTCTAAGCGCGCTTCTCGGTAAACCTTGTAGAACTTCTTTCCAATTTCTTCCTGTTCGATGCGAATATCAGTCAACAACTCTTCTGTCTTGCTTGGGCCAGAAACAGACGCAAAGTTTTCAAATTTTAAGAGCGCAAACCAAGTCTTAAATAAAAAGTAATCATTGTCTGGGTTAACTAAATCATCTAAATTCCAGACCTCATAGTCGAGCAAATTGTCTCGATATAAACGAAACTCCCAAAAGTTACTTACGACGACAAACGGACAGTTGCGATACTGGGCTTTGTATTTGAACCCCTGCTGAACAGGACTCATGTTGCCTTCACGTCTTTGAGGTCGCTCAAGATCAACACTTGCCCCTTTAAGCTCAACCACTGCGGCAATATTTTTGATGTCTTGTTCAGGATCGGAATAACTCAAAACTGCATCAGGTAACTGACCTTTCTCAGTAGTCGCCTTTGGTTCAAGACTGTATGGATTTGATGGTTTTTCTTTATAGCCAAGAATCTTTATAAAAAAGTCTTGATTGTACGCCTGCTCACGTGAAGTCTCTTTATCAGTCTTAAGAGTGCCATCTTTATAGTCTTTGTGCCATGTTTGAACAAGTTCAATATATTCTTGAACATCTTCCGTATTAATCTTTGCGGCTAATTGCCTTAACCGATGTTTTCCAAATAGACTTGCCATAATAATTTACTTGTTTTTATTCAAAAGCTCGATGACGTCTTCTTTATGGTAACGACGATCACCACGCTTGCCGTATCGAATTGCCTTAAGTACACCTTCATTATCCCAATTACGGAGGGTGTTAGGGTGTACGTTTAAGATATCTGACGCTTGCTGAAGCGTAAGCATATCTGGTAACTCCTTAAATTTATCCTCCTGTTTTGTCATAAATAGTGACTTACCATAAGTTTACAATAAATCTACCCTTAATGAAAGTGGATTACCAAGCCTTAATTTAGGAGGACTTTTGCAACTCTCCAATTACATTAATAAAATCTGCGGTCTTTGATAACCACTCTTCCGTCATAACACTCGGTCTCAATTCCCTGTAGTTCTCAGGGAATGAGAAGCCGATGGACTCAAGCTTGTTCTTAAATTCCTCTGCCAATGACTCACTTACCTTGGCAGTCCACTCGAAATTGAATGCCAAACGCTTATCGGTTGAGAGAGTGAAGAGTGAGCGGTCGGAGATGTTTCCAAATATTGGACTGAATGAACCGTATGATCCTGTTCCAAGTCGCATCTCGGTAGCGTGCTCCTTGGAGAAGTTATATATCTGCTCAAAACCTCGATACTCATCGAGTGTAAGTTTCTGACGAGCATCTTCAAGTAAAGCCTCCTCTGTCCACTTACGACGAGAACCGCCAGAAGACGAAACAGTAATGTCCTTCTTTACTTCTGCTCCAAATATCTTCGGAATGATGATCTCGTAGGTGTCGTGCTTGTAGTATTCGAGTTCGACGGCGTAGATATCAAACTGACTGTTCTGGTTCACGTATAAAATAAGATCCTTGAGACGGTCATCGAGCTTGTCCATCAAGACGACGAAATGAAATATGCCGTTATTGAGATTGGTGCGTGCCTTATCTATTGTTGACTCGACCTCTTCATCGGAAAGTTGGAAAAAATCTTTTAACTTGTCTGTAGTTCGTAAATTGAAAACTTTTTGTGTATGGTTGTCGAGGATACCAAGAAATTCGTTGAAGTCGTTTGAATGCTTCCAGAGTGCCGCTCCATAGTCGAGAGCTTGTGAAATAACAGTACGCTTGTCTGGATTCTTATAGAGTTTAGTTTCTACAATATATAACTCTCCGTATTGGTCGATACCAATAGCGTCGATTGGACCGCTGTTAGTTGGAAACTCTCGTGCGAGTATAAGAAGACGGATATCTTCTTTGATATCGTAGAGTGGAATGCTCTCAGGATTATCGTAGATATATCGTTGCAAATAGTCCTCTTTATCAAAGGATGATTTCTCTACTTTTACGGCGTTCTTGCCTTGATTTGAAATTATTATTGCCATAACTTGATAGGTCTTTTTATGGCGGGATACAAAAAGCCCGCCACGGGTAGAGGGCGAACCCTCTCGTACCAGTTTCCCGATACGGCCTATCAAGCAACCCCATGACGGGTTTTTTATGCTTGATAGGACTTTCGACCATATCCTTTGGCGAACCAAAGGGGTTAGGTCTGCATATTCAGTTGTACCTCAATAATAGCTTAAAATATCGAATTTGCGAAGCTTTGAGTTACCAACACTTGCCAAGCATCTTTTGAGTACGATATAATCTTTATTAGTACATTCATAAATCACATTTGCCAGTGCTTCGCCTTTGAGGCGATCCCGGATATTGCATTCGGTCATCGGAAAAATGCTGGGCAGAACTGAAAAGTCTCTGTCAAACCAAGCTTGATGAGTAAGGCAACAATAACAACCTAAACGGGTTGTGTTGTTGCGTTAACGATCGAGCACTATCTCCTCACGTTTAATTCAAAAAACACTAACCCAAAAGGTTAGTGTTTTTTGTCGTACTAATTATCAACTAACCATACAACTAATATGGCTAAGCAAAAATTAGAGTGGCGCACTGAGCGTCGCAAAGTGAAGGATCTTGTTCCGTACAAGAACAACCCTCGCAAATTATCAACAACCCAGCTTGAGGGACTAAAACGTAGTCTCAAGAAGTTCAATGTCGCCGAATTACCCTGTATCAATACAGACGGCACACTTGTGGCAGGAAATCAGCGAGTCTTGGCACTTTCCCTCCTTGGTCGAGGTGATGAAGAAATCGAAGTACGTGTACCGAATCGCTTGCTCACAGAAGCAGAGTTTCGTGACTATCTATTAACTTCGAATAGGTCTGGAGCATCGTGGGACTTCGAGAAACTCTGCCAAGACTTCTCCCTTGAAGAGCTTCTCACCGCAGGCTTCGACTCGTTCGATCTTTCTAACATCTTTGACGACAATCTTGATGTGAACAATGGTGAGTGGAATGAAGACGAAGAAATTGAAAAAGCTCAGGATACCGACATCAAGCCCGGCGACTACTTCGCCCTTGGAAGGCATCGACTGTTGTGTTCAGATGCCACTCATCCTGAGAACGTAAAGAAACTGATGGCTGGAGCAACTGCCGATTTAATCAATGACGATTTGCCCTTCAACATAGGGCTTTCGTATGACAAAGGTGTCAGCAATAAAGCCAGCTATGGCGGTACTACCGACGACAGTAAGTCTGATGCGGAGTACGAGGTCTTCGTGAAGACGGTGATGAAGAACGCACTGTCAGTAGCAAAGAAAGACGTGCACGTCTTCTTCTGGTGCGACGAACGTTACGTGTGGCTTTTTCAGAACGCATACCGTGAGCTTGGAATCGACTCCAAGCGTCTCTGCATCTGGATAAAAGATAATCAGTCACCCACACCCAAGACAGCGTTCAACAAAGTGACAGAATACGCAGTATACGGAACGATTGGAAAACCGTATCTGAATGACAAGCTCAAGAACCTCAACGAGATTCAAAACAAGGAGGTAACCACGGGTAATCGCCTCACTGACGATATTCTTGATCTATTCAACATATGGCTCGTGAAGCGTCTTCCAAGTTCAGAATACCAACATCCGACCCAGAAAAATCCAACCTTGCATGAAAAGGCTCTTAGGCGATGTACTCGTGTCGGTGATGTCGTGCTCGATCTAACCGCTGGCTCAGGAAGCATTCTCTCAGCATGTGAACAACTCAAACGTACTGCGTATCTCAATGAGCTTGAACCAGTGTTTTGCCAAGTAATTATTAATCGCTTTAAACAACTCAATCAACATGAAGAAGTCATCAAACTCAATTAAGTATGGGGAGGCGTTTCGCCTCGGCAACCACCTACTCCTATGTGCGGACTCACGCAACAAGGACATGGTCGCCAAACTAATCGGAAAGCTAAAGATAAAGTCAGTAATTATCGACCCACCTTACGGAGTAGCCGTTACCGAGAGTAAGCAGGGATTTCAAACGCTTGCTAAAAATAAGGTCATCGTCAACGACCATCTGCAAAGCGATGCTGAGTATCGCAAGTTCACCCGTGACTGGATCGAAGCGGTCACGCCATTCCTCGAACGCAAGAACTCCTTCTACATCTTCAACTCAGACAAGATGGTCTTTGCCTTGCGTGAGGGCATGATGGAAGCAGGGGTGAAGTTTGGTCAACTTCTTATCTGGGTGAAAACGCATGCCGTCGTTGGACGGATGGACTATGCACCACAGCATGAACTGATCGCCTATGGATGGTATGGGGTGCATGAATTCCTAAAGTCTAAAGATAAGAGCGTGCTTGTCTGTCCGAAGCCTAACAAAAGCAAGATGCACCCAACGACAAAGCCTCTCGATCTTATGCGTCGATTAATTCTAAACGGTACCCGTATCGGGGACGTGGTATATGACGGATTCCTCGGATCAGGCACCACACTCCTTGCGTGTGAACAGACGAAGCGAGTCTGTATCGGTGTCGAGCTTGATCCTGAATACTGCCAGACCATCATCGACAGGTTCGAGAAATTATCAGGAATTAAAGCTGAGCGGTATGAGTAGAAAAAACACCATTACCGCTCGCCAGAAAAAGCTCAAGGAGGCGTTCCTTGAGCAACTTAAGCGTACTCCGACAATCGAGACTGCCTGCCAAAAAGTCAGTGTTTCGAGAGCGACCGTGTACCGCTGGATCAATAGCAACAAACGCTTCGAGAAAAAGGTTGACGAAGCACTTGCCGAGGGTCGCACCTTCATGTCCGACATTGCCGAGAATCAGCTCTTTTCACTTATCGGTGACAAGAAGATCGAAGCAATAAGGTTATACCTCTCGACGCACAACGCTCGGTATAGCAACAAGCTCGAAGTGTCTGGGTCTGTATCAAGAGATGAGCCACTTACTAAAGAGCAGAAGAAGTTAATTCGAGAAGCACTCAAGCTCTCTTCATTACGAAATCATGTCAAAGAAAAAAAGAAAAAATGAGGACGAGGAGATACTAGAGATAATTCTGTCTGATAAAGGTATACGAAAGGATGTTGTACAAAAAAGCTTTGAACACTTCTTTCCGATTTACTTTCATCGATATATGGTGTTTGAGACACCTGACTTCCATAAGGAGATGTTTAGAATTCTTGAGGATGAGTCGGTAAGGTTTGCCGTCATCTGTGCCTTTCGAGGATCTGCCAAATCAACCATCATCACGACCGCATATGTTCTGTGGTCTATTCTTGGTGTACAACAGCGGAAATTCGTCGTTATCGAAGGGTTAACCGAACAAAAAGCTCGACTCTATCTAACGGAGATAAAAAATGAGCTTCTTCATAACGAACTCCTCCAAAAGGATCTCGGACCATTCACTGAGGAGCGTGACAGTATCGGTAACGCCACAGCAATCATTATCAAAAAACTCAACGTGAAAATAATGATTGGATCGGTCGGTCAGAGTATTCGTGGAATGAGACATAACGAACACCGTCCTGATCTCATAATCGTTGATGACATAGAGGATACTGATTCAGTTAAGACAAAGGAAAGTAGGGACAAGACATTTAACTGGCTAGCTAGTGAGGTAATTCCTGCGGGCAGTAAAAAGACTCGATTCATCGTAGTCGGCAACCTTCTGCATGAAGACTCAGTTTTGATGCGTCTCAGGAAGAAAATTGAAAATGGTGAAATGAGACTATCGAATGCTATCTATCGTGAATACCCGATCATTGATGAGAATGGCGTTCCTCTCTGGCCTGGAAGATATCCGACCCCTGAAGCAATAGAGGCAGAAAGAGAAATAACAATGGATGATATTGTTTGGTCTCGCGAGTATCTACTCAAAATTATTTCGACTACCGAGCGAGTGGTACATCCAGAATGGATTCAATTCTATAACAAAACACCATATGATGGTTTGCGAAGTATAGCGATTGGTATCGATCTAGCCGTAAGTCAAAAGGAATCTGCTGATTGCACCGCAATGGTAGTTGGACATATCTACGGACATGGAAACAAGATGGAAATATACATCCAGCCAAACCCTATAAATGAAAGGGTTGTATTTCCTGTGCAAATGGAATACGTCAAGTCATTGGTTGCTGTTCAAAAACAAAAGCATAACCGTGTCAAAATATACATCGAAAATAATGGGTACCAAGAAGCACTCGTACAGCTTTGCGAGAGTCAAAAGTATGACGTGGAAGGAGTGCCCACAGGAAAAAGCGACAAAATGGCTCGACTAAGATTGACAACGTCTTTTATAAAAGAGGGACGTGTTCTCTTTCCCGAAACAGGGTGCGAAGAACTTATTGAACAACTTATCGGTTTCGGCAAGGAAAAGCATGATGATCTGGCTGACGCATTCGCCCTCTTGATACTGAAGGCAATACAGAACAATCCCAAACAAGGCAGTGCGGGCTTGTTCGGAAAGCACAGATTTGACGCTATTTAGTTACCAACTTCGGGAGTCTCGGACTCACTAGACTCATAGAGGGAGTTGCGTCATTCATTGTGTTGTATGGAAAACACAATACAAAAGCCAGAAATGGGGCTGGCACAAGAGGTTTCCCCGTCAGGAGTTAAGTACTGCCTGTATGCGAGAAAAAGTACGGAACAAGAGGACAAGCAAGCATTATCAATCGAGTCACAGGTCAGGGAGATGATCACTCTTGCCGAGCGTGAGGGTCTGGAGATTGTGGAGATCAAGCGAGAGTCGCACTCTTCCAAGGAGGTTGGACAGCGACCAGTGTACAACGAGCTAATCGATGAGATCAGGCAAGGAAAGTTCAACGGAATACTCACATGGGCACCCGATCGATTAAGTCGAAATGCGGGCGACCTTGGTAGTGTCGTAGACTTGATGGACCAGGGATTACTTCATGAGATACGCACCTACGGACAAAAGTTCACCAACAATCCAAACGAGAAGTTCCTGCTGATGATCCTTGGGTCACAGGCGAAGCTTGAGAATGACAACAAGATGGTAAACGTGAAGCGTGGGCTTCGAGCTAGGTGCGAGATGGGACTCTGGCCATCAGTACCGCCGACTGGATACCTGAGTCACTCAGACAGGAACAAGAAGTGCGAAGTGGTGCTTGATGAACAGCGAGCTGATGTGATCAAGCAGATGTATGAGAAAGTCGCATACGATGGATGGTCTGGTCGGAAGCTCTTCTACTGGCTCAAAGATGACATACGCTTCAGGACGAAACACGGAAAACCACTGACCCTGAGCAATATTTACATAATATTAAAAAGCACCTTCTACTACGGAGAGTTTGAATATCCGAAAGGGGGCGGACAGTGGTACAAGGGCATACACGACCCGATTATTACCAAAGATCTATACTTGCAGGTGCAAGACAGGATCACAAGCGACCACGTAGTGCGAGATCAGAACAAAGAGTTTGCCTTCACCAGAATGATTACCTGCGGACTGTGCGGATCGGGAGTGACTGCGGATGAGAAATTCAAGAAGCTCAAAGATGGAACTACTAACAGATACGTGTACTACGGATGTACGAAGTTTAGGGACAAGAACTGCCCGTGCGGGTACGTGCGAGAAGAAGATCTAATAGAACAACTTGCCAACGTACTCGATGTGGTATCGCTCGACGAGATAGGAATGAAAGACAGGATCAAGGCAGAGATTGAATCCCACAATGAGTTTCAAGAGTCAGTGCTTGGAAAGGAAGTTAAAGAAAAGATAAAAATCAAGGAGATAGATATCAGGAACTACGCCAAGCACATCCTACGGAAGCGACCTCTGCACGAAAAGCGCGAGTTACTGAAGCATCTGAGGAGCAAGTTGATATTGAAAGATAAAGCAGTTTCTATAGAGAAATAAATACTACATAACAATAGAATGAAAATCATCTCTTAAAAATCTCATCTATCATGCTTTCTTCTGAATCTCCATGATAAGCTCTCTCTTTATAAGAATCGATATCAAGATCATCTTTCATTCCATCATCATACGCTTCAACTGCTCTGTCTGTATAACTTGAATTAATATCTGCAAGCAACTCGCTAATATTAAATGAAGTTTGTTCTAAAAAATCTTTTTGAAAACTATAGTTAACAAAATTATCCTCTACAGCAACAACCATCTCACTTAGTATTCCTGATTCATCTACGACGTACGAGCCATCTCTTTCTACCTCAACATATTTACCGTAATCAATATCAAGATGATCATCAATATTTAATTTAATATATTGCTCATATTTTTCTGCTATATATTCACAAAGTTCATCATCTTGAATATCATGTTCTGGGATATAGCGAAACAAATATTCAAAATCAGAGTCATCCATATCATTGCTAATATAGTTCCATAAAAAGTCATATTTTTTAATATCAATGCCGCCATCAAAATAATCTAACAAATAAGGAAGTTTATAAAATTCTCCTGACGAGAAGTTCTTTGTATCGTTTCTATCCATTTCTACAAAAGACGATAATATTTCACGAACACTCTTAACATCCAAATTTGAGCTATCAATATCTATAACAAAAAGTAACCACTCGTAATCAATTTCATCTAATTTATCCTTGAGCACTGAATTGAAAATATTCTTTTGTATTTTCAATAACGTGTCTTTTGTAATGTAACTACTAGACTCTAACGAAACTAAGTACTTTAAAGATTCAATATTTCTTAAAGACATCAATAACTTTGTGATTTCAATTTCTTCATTACAAAAATATTCATTGACTACGTAGTCTCCTACAGAAGGATTAAAGAGTGTGTATGTAAATTCCTTACCATCCAAACTCCTCTCCACTAGTGAATTTAATGCGATTTTAATTGTATATCCAAAAGACGACTCTGTAGAAGTTTCTATATTGTTCTTTTCGATATAATTTAAATACGCTGATTTTAAATTTCTGTCAGATATCTTGCCTTGATTAAAGGTTATTAGGAAAATTAGTTTCTGAGTACATAGATTAATTTTTTCGAAATAATCTGCCCATATATCCTTTGGGTTATCGAGTGACTTTTCTATATAAGAAAAATAATTCCTTTTATCAATATCGAGGTCTACAATCCTATCCTTCTCTAAAATATATTCTATGATTCTTGGACTAAAATTTCTGTGTCCAATAATTTTTTTATACTTTTTTTCATTATATATTTCATCTATATAGTTCTCGTCTAATTCTGAAAAATACATATGTTTATAAAGCATAAGAGCCTTATCAACTCGATTCAGATTCTCAATTGTTAAAAGATGTTCATTTTTGGCTATTCTTCCATTAGTAAAAGAATGGAAGTTATGTATAGCTTTATTTAGAATAGTAGTTCGTGAATTTAGTATAAGTCGAACGTTTCTGAGTTTTTTAACTCTATTTATAAAAAGCATTATTTGAGAACCTTCACCTCCATCCATAAACCTAGCGAAGCTTTCTCCAAGAAAGTCGTTATAATAAAAAATAATTTTATCTGAGGCTTTTGAATGCGACAGAATCAATTCCGCTTCTTTAATATCGCTTATTGCACAAAATGAATAACCTTCTTTCACGTACTCAAATGACAGCATGTTTGAAAGCATGGTTTTTCCAATTCCCGCTTCTCCTGTTATGACAACAACATGTTTTTCTGATAGTTTTTCTAGAGCTTTTGCAAAATCTTTTGTAACTACGAATTTTTTAGCACCGTTTTTTATCTCATCTAATAAAAAGTCACTTCGTCCATTTACTCCACCTTGCAATAGATTTTTGAACGAGTCTCCAAATACTCGTTTCAGTACTTGGGTAGAGTAAACGAACAGTTGTGGATACTTCTGAACAATATCAAAATTCTCTTCTTCCAAAAGATAGTTCTGAATTTCATCGTGCCCCCATATATCATCTTCCCTTACAATGTAAGGATCAAGCTCTTTCTTAATCTCATCTTTTCTAGTTACAGTAATTTTACCCGAGGTCATAAAGATATACCTTTCAGGTTTAATTTTTTGTATCTTTGGCAACTCTCTTTTTACTGCGGATTTAATTGTGCTATATGAAGACGATGGATAATGCTTAGCCTGTAATACACCTTTTTTACTATCTCCAAACCAAAACCTACCATCAATACCCCCATCCATTCCAGGCGAAAATATCTCCACTCTTTGTTTGGTCTCTTTTTTTACGATATCAGCACACAAAGCTTCAAAAGCTCTTGAATCCAGATTAGTTAGGTCATATTTCATTATTTGAAGTATATCAAAAACAAACTTTTAACGTATTGTGATTTGTTTCGCTGCATTTTGTATATTTCAGATCAGGTAAGCTCAAACACAAAAGCACCCGATTGGGTGCTTTTGTGTTCTGGTTACTGCTCTCAGCAGGTATGCAATGACAGAATAGTTACCTTTGATTTCTATCGAAACTTGAGGAGTCTAGGACACCCCTTTTGGGAGTTCGTGCCCATGACTCGTTCTTAAAATGCTTTACAAAATATAGCGATTTTAAGAGTCTCGATAGGTCTCACTTGGCTGCTGCCCGACAGGGACTCGAACCCCAATTTCCTGGACCAAAACCAGGCGTCCTACCATTAGACGATCAGGCAATAATTCTGCTTTAAATAAAAAGCAGTTAACATATACTACTCATTTTTATTAATAATTTCAACTGTTTATAAAGCTAGACATTATTTAAAAAAATCGCCCCGCACCAAAATGCGAGACGATGACACTGAAATTGCGGGACAATCTATTCAGACCACCCAGAATTTTCAGCTGGCTACAGCTTCTTCGAGCGAGAGACTAAGACCGAGCAAACTCCATGGTTTGTTGTGCGAACTCTTCGGTCAACTGAGCGACTTTCTCATACATACCTTTGACGGTTTTGAGATCGCCACCTTCGCGGTAGACCTGCTTGTCGAGGTGAGCCCCTTGTGAATCGATGACTCGCCAAGAATCATTGTCAATCACATCAGCCACCATCAAGTCACCAAAGAAATCAAAACCGAATTCGATCTTGAAATCAGCCAGAGTATAGCCGAGCTTTTTCCAAGCCTGTTCCAAGACCTCGAATGTGCGAACCGCGGTCTTTATCATTTCAGGCTTCACATCGAAGAAATCCGGCATGACACAACCTGACGAAATCGTTTCGATGATATTTTCCTGACAAATCTCCTTCGTCGGATTGAAAAGCAAGAAAACTTGCCTGCCTTCATCAAAAAGAAGATACGGATCATCACATTCTGGAATCTTTATTCCATTGAACCCGCGATTGTTAGTTTTAAGATAAAACTCAACCACGAGATCGCTCATGACTTCGCCTTTTTTGACTCCGGGATTTCTGTGCAGAAAAGACCCGAGAGCGACGCGACGGACAACCACCTCTAGCGGAATCATCTTACAATGATCTGCCAGAAATCTGGTTGAATCGACTTTTCCTCGAAAAGCGTTTGGAATCCCAGCAGCTTTCAAGAGCGCAAAGACATTACAAGTGGTCTGATTGGCAAATTCTGCCTTGCCACCAATATCGTCCTTTTTGACACCGTCGCCGGCCGTTATAGAATCAAAGGATTCGATGATAACTGTCGTATCATCTCCCTCCAGCGTTGAGATTTTCTTGGTTTTTCCTCGGGTCACCTCTAACCCAATTTTCATTCCTGTTGTTGCTATCATTATTTTCCTTTCGTTTGCTTTTGTATTGTACTTTCTAGGTTTTGACATCAGAGTGATAATCAAATTCCTCTTCTGATATTAGTTATATTTCGTCAAAAAGCAAGGATAAACACACACAGCTTTATTAAAAATTAATAAATTGACTTAATATTTTTAAAAAGGTAATCTTTCGGAGAACCCTGAACATTAACACTAAACCCTAATAATATGACTGGAGAAATAATTGTAAGAGTTGCAATTCTCGTTTACAGAGTCGGCTTTATAGCCATAACTCTTCCTTGGTTTTTATTAAAGACTGCTTTTATGTGGTTTTTCTTTTATAAAAAGCCGGAGCAAATGTATATTGATTGGTTGAAAAGTGTTTTGAAGCATGTGCGTTCTGACGCATATCCATCAAAACCAATACCTAAAATGAAATTTGTAGAGATAAAGGAAAATTCACCCTTGGTTTATATGGAAGACGAAGTTGGAAAAATTATTTTCTCTATCGGCGACACACCGTTTACATGGTTTTCGATGGTTGTCATTCCATTATTTTTAGTCTCTATTTTATGTCTATCATCTTCTAATGGAGGAGAATTGGGTCATGATAACAAATCTCTTTTCATGCATTCGTTCTTTGTTTATACAGGAACAATAGTGTCATTTATTTGGATAGCTTATTTTGGTTTCAAATATTTTTACAGAAAGATTTTTGAACCAGAAAAAAAAGAAGAATCTAATATCTAATTTACAACTGCGACTCAATTAAGGGTCGCAGTTTTTAGTTTAATGTTTTGTTATCTAAAAAACTTTTAATAATTAATTAGCGTGATCACAGACAACAAAAACTACATTGTCAGAGTCATATATCACACCAGCTTGATAACCGGTATTCGCATTATAGCTACCATTTGGGCCACCACTAGCAATTGCATAAACAAAATCATTATTATCAGCATCAGGATCAGGGCTACCTTCACATCCTCCCGTACTATTTTCAAAGCAGTTATAGACGGCATCTATAACATATCTGTTGCCCCAAGGATCAGTTGGAATCTCTGAAATAAATTCGGTCAATTCCGTTTCAAAATAATCAACAAATGCTTGGTTTGGTCTATCGTGTTCATCAGGATTATTTGGAGTACCACCAGCAATATTATGGTTTCCATCACACATTGCCCTGTTCCAGCTTTGCCACTCTGAGGTGCTTCCACTATTTCCTTTTGGACCATACCCATATTTATGCTCATACAAAGAAAAAGCATTATAAATTTCCCTCATATCTTGTTGTGCTCTTGTAATTTTAGCTTTTTCTCTTGCGCTATTCAAAGAACTTAAAACAACCGAAGACAATAAAGATACTATTGATACAACAACCAATAACTCAATCAAAGTAAAAGCCTTGTCATTGAAATTATACTTGCTCTTCATCGTATAAAAATTCTTCTTCTGAAGAGTTACCTAAATCAAATTCAAAAAATCTATCGTTATAACTAATCATAAAAGAAAGCGATAGTAGGACAATCGATATGGCTACTAACAAAATGTCTGCTTGGCGTTTATTTTTAACAACCCCTTTTCTAATCAAAAGGTCAATTATAGGACATT
>JAACPR010000003.1 GCA_009995365.1 Candidatus Parcubacteria bacterium
CCATTTTGTAATTCCATTTATTAAATATTCTGAATCGGTAAAGATTCTGGTCTCGTGATCGTTTGGGGTTTTAGAGAGCGCATTAATTACAGCAGATAACTCCATTCTGTTGTTGGTTGTTTTACCATCTCGACCACCTATTTCCTCGACATCGTGCCCTTTTAAAATGATAGCACCCCAGCCACCTGGGCCTGGATTCCCGCGACTAGAACCATCTGTATAAATTAAGATTTTATTATTCATGTTTAGTGATTCTAGCACAAAAACCTTATCAAGCCGATTAATTTCAAAAAAAATTAAAATAAAAACCCCACGACTAGCGTGGGGTTTGGGGTAACAAAGATAACAACAAATTAGCTTATGAAGCCATTTTGAGAACTTTGCGGTTTTGAATGGGGCAGTGAAGATCTTCTTCATGATGAAAAAAATGATATTTATTCATGCGAAGTTTGGATTCATCAGAGATCTCGTCCCAAAAGATTGTGTCACCGATAGCTTTGGTTTTTACACCAGTATTCTGGTTGATCCAGCTGGAGAAATCTTTTCCGTCTGAAAAGACTTTCGCGTGGGCATCATATCCAGCAAAACTTTGCGCTTTGACCGGAAAATCGGTTATTAGACACTCGCCATCATTTAAAGGGTTAAACCCTTTAACATCTCTCAAAAAAGCTTCTGCTTGAATTTGAGAAATGTGGGTTACTTCATTTTTTTTCATTGTTTTTGGCATTTTACCTCCTTATGGTTTATTGTTTTTGTTGTGTAGAAAGAACTTATCCTTAGAATTAAGGAAGTCAAGAATATAACATAATTTGAAATAAAGTCAACCTTTTGCGTCGGACTTTAGATTTTATTTAGATTTTAGGTAAAAATGCTTTGATATTAAAAATGAAAAAAATATCTAAAATTTGCCTAGTTTCTCTGTTTGTATTTTTTGTTATTTCTACTTTTTTACTGATTCAAATTTTCTGGCACGAAAATCAGCAAAAGTTTCTAGAAATAGTTTTTCTTGATGTTGGACAAGGTGATGCGATTTATATCGAAACACCAAATGGTTTTAAAACATTAATAGATACTGGCCCCAATTCGATGGTAGTTAGGTCCGTTGCCAAGCACTTGCCATTTTATGATAAAAGTATTGATCTCTTATTGGTAACACATTCAGATTCAGATCATGTTGGCGGAGCAGTAGAAGTTTTAAAGCGATTTGAAATAAATTCTTTTGTTCAAAATTCTGTCGTTGATAATGATGCTCTTAATACAGAAATTCAGAAAATGATTGATGAAGAAAAAATTGATCAATATTTTTTGAAATCAGGAGACAAAATAATCCTCGATCATGAAGAAGAAATTTATTTAGAAATTTTATGGCCTCCAGACGATCATGAAGAAAGTGATAATAATGATAATTCAATAGTTGCGCGACTTGTTTATGGAGAAGTCCGCGTAATGCTAACCGGAGACGCTTCTCTAGAAATTGAAGAAAAAATAATTAACGCCTTGAAAAATAAAAAATATTCCACCGAAAATGATTATTTACAATCAGATATTCTAAAAGCAGGACATCACGGATCAAAGACCTCGACTAGTTTGAATTTTTTGCAGGTAACTAATCCGGAATTTATTATTATTTCAGCAGGAAAAGATAATCGTTTCGGGCATCCTCATCAAGAAGTTTTGAATAATATAGAAGAATACAATAAAAATAAGGAACAAGAAGAAAAAATAAAAACCCTAGAAACATCTGTTCTAGGGTCTATCCACTTTGAGAGTGATGGAGAATCAGTCTGGTTAGTTGATTAAATAAACACTCAAAAGCCTTATTTTATAATTCCAGCTTTTTTAAGAGTTTTATAAGCACCATTTTTGTTAATTGTCTTGATTCCTTTTGTTGAAACATTTACTGTGACGTTTTTATTCATCTCAGGAACAAAAATAGTTTTCTTTTGGATATTTACCTGTCTTCTTTTTTTACCTCCAGGATTGAATTGAGTAGCACGCGTACGGTTTGAATATTGACCGCCGACTCGTGATTTCTTTCCTGTTATTGCGCATTCTTTTGCCATAATTTTGTTGTTCGACTATCATAGCAGAACATTTTTGTTTGTCAAAGCACCTAACAAATTTGGCAAAGCCCTCTCTCAAATTGGTTTCGGACTCTGTTTTATTTTTAAAGGAAGTCCTGCAAAGATTTTCGATAGGACTTTGCCAAATTTGTTAACTTGTTAATAAACAGAGAAAAGTTTAGAATAGACTAACTTATGGAAACAGTAGTAATATTTTCAATAGCTATTTTAATAATGTCCGTCGTGATTCACGAGGTGGCCCACGGCTATGCCGCACTTTGGCTTGGAGATGTGACGGCAAAATATGCGGGGCGTCTGACGCTTAACCCGATAAAACATATTGATCCGGTTGGTTCTATTATATTGCCTGTGGTCATGGCTCTTTTACCAGGGAATCTTATTTTTGGATGGGCAAAGCCGGTTCCTTATAATCCTTATAATTTAAAAAACCAGAGGTGGGGGGAGTTAATTGTGGCTGCGGCCGGGCCCCTTTCTAATATTATTCTTGCTTTGATTTTTGGTATTTTAATTAGATTTTCTCCTGTTTTAGGATTACCACAATCTTTTGTAGAGATATCTGTTACAGTTGTTCTTATTAATCTTATATTAGCAATCTTTAATTTAATACCAGTTGCTCCGCTTGATGGTTCAAAGATACTTTATTCATTATTGCCAGAAGACAAGGCCAGAGCGTTTGCAGATTTCACACAAAGATATGGTATTTTTCTTTTGATATTTTTCATTTTCGTCTTGTGGCAATTTATCATATATATAGTATTTTTCTTGGCACAATTAATAACAGGATTGCCAATATTTTAATTTCTATCTAAAAACCTTGCATTTTTAGAACAGTTCTGCTAAATTATCGTCTACTTATGCCAACAATAAATCAATTGGTTAAAAAAGGAAGAAATAAGACAGCCCGCAAATCAAAAGCGGTGGCTTTGACTCGTGGTTTCAATTCTGAAAAGAACAAACCAACTTTTTATAATTCTCCATTCAAAAGAGGTGTTTGTACAAAAGTTACAACAAAGACTCCTAGAAAACCTAACTCAGCTGTTCGTAAAGTTGCTCGTGTTCGTTTAACTAACGGAATGGAGGTTACTGCTTATATTCCAGGTATGGGACATAACCTACAAGAGCACTCAGTTGTTCTTCTTCGTGGAGGTCGTGTAAAGGACGTTAACATTCGTTATACAATTGTTCGTGGTGTTCTAGATGCCGAAGGTGTACAAAACAGAAATAATTCTCGTTCACGATATGGTGCTAAAAAACCCAAAGGGGAATAATATAGAGAGATAAATAATTTTAAATTATGCGAAGACAAGTAAAAAATAGAAATATTGCAAAAGCAGATGATAAATACAATTCAGTAAAAATTGGTAAGTTTATTAATCATTTAATGATGGACGGTAAAAAATCTGTTGCTATAAGAGTTGTTTATGACGCTTTTGAAATCATTAAGGAAAAAGAAAAAGTAGAAAACCCACTAGAAGTTTTTGAAACAGCTTTAAAAAATATCTCTCCAATGGTCGAAGTTCGTTCTCGTAGAGTTGGTGGTGCTAACTACCAAGTTCCTCGTGAAGTTCGTCCAGAGCGTCGTCTATATCTAGGTATGACATGGTTGTTAAATGCAGCTAGAAGCGGGAAAGGTAAACCAATGGCTAATAGATTAGCTGATGAGATTATCCTTGCATCTAAAGGTGAAGGTGAATCAGTCAAGAAGAAAGAAAATATGCATAAAATGGCTGAGGCCAACAAAGCTTTCGCTCACTTCGCTTGGTAGTGATATCGAATTACAATACATTTTTTTAAAAAAGCGACTAACCTAAGTCGTTTTTTTTGTTATAATTACACTTTATTTTATGCGCAATAAAGCCTTCACTTTAATAGAATTACTCGTTGTAATTTCAATAGTTAGCCTTCTTTCTAGTGTGGTTATTTCTGAATTAAATAAGAGTAGAAATGAAGCTAAGATGAAAGTTTCTTTGGAGAAAGTCAGAATTTTAAGAGATAACATAATAATTGCTCAAGGTAATACAGGAAATACTCTTAGGCAGATTACTGGTTCAGGATGTAGTAGGTGTCACAGTAGTTGTAGTAATACTGATTTAAAAAATGTTTCAACAGAATGTTATTCTAGATGGGTTAATGCTGTGGATGATATTTTTAATGTTTCTGGGGAGATTTATAGGAGTAGCAAAGAATCTCTGTATAGAGATGCTTGGGGTAGTCCTTTTATATTAGATGAAAATGAAGGAGAAGTATCAACTGCCTACTGTAGAAGGGATACTTTAAATATTGTAGGACCTGATGGAGTTTACAACACATCTGATGATATTAGAATAAATTTACCATACACAGGATATGGTCAAAAAATTTGTGATAATTAATTGAAAAATTTATATAGATCTTGCACAGTGTGGTCTTTTAATGTAATCTTTCCTCTAAGCGAGGATTTCTCAAGGATTTTCCCTTTGCTTTTATTATTACAAAGTCGACTGGAATAGTCGAAATTTAAATTTAATTAAAAATATATATTATGAATCGTGATTATCCACTAAATAAAGTTAGAAACTTCGGTATTATTGCCCACATTGATGCCGGAAAAACTACAACATCAGAAAGAATTCTTTTCTATACCGGTGTATCTCACAAAATCGGGGAAGTTCATGAAGGTGCTGCAGTTATGGACTGGATGGAACAAGAAAGAGAAAGAGGTATTACTATTACTTCTGCTGCTACAACAGCTTTTTGGGTTCCAACATACGAAGATGCAACTGATGAATCTAAAAAAAATCGTTTTAATATTATTGACACACCAGGACACGTTGACTTTACAGCTGAAGTAGAACGTTCTCTAAAAGTTCTAGACGGTGGTGTTGTTGTGTTTGACGGTGTTGCTGGAGTTGAACCACAATCAGAAACAGTTTGGAGACAAGCTGATAAATATGGTGTTCCAAGAATTTGTTTTATTAACAAACTTGATAGAACTGGAGCTAGCTTTGAGAAATCATTCCAATCTATTATCAAAAGATTAAGTCCTAATGCTGTTCGTGCCCAACTACCATGGGGACATGAAGCAGATCTAAAAGGAGTTATTGATCTTCTTACAATGAAAGCTTACACATTTGAAGGTGAAATGGGTAATAAAGTAATTGAACAAGAAATTCCAGAAGAATTAAAAGCGGATGCTGAAAAATATCGTAGTGAATTTATTGAAAAAATCGTTGAACAAGACGATGAATTGATGGAAAAATTCTTAGGTGGAGAAGAAATTGCTTTGGATAAACTAAAAGCAGCACTTAGAAAAGGTGTTATTGCTAATCAAATCATTCCAGTATTTACAGGTTCAGCACTTAAAAACGTCGGAGTTCAAAAAGTTCTAGATGCCGTTGTAGATTACCTACCAGCTCCAGACGATGTTCCCCCAATTAAAGGAGAAAATCCAGATACAGCAGAACCAATGGAAAGAAAATCATCAGATGATGAGCCATTTGCTGCTCTTGCTTTCAAATTACAGACTGACCCATTCGTAGGACAGCTTACTTTCTTCCGTGTTTATTCGGGAACAGTATCAGCAGGTTCTTATGTATATAATTCATCAACAGGAAAAAAAGAAAGACTTGGTCGTATCGTTAGAATGCATGCAAACGATAGAGAAGAAGTGGATACAGTTTATGCTGGAGAAATCGCAGCTGCTGTAGGTCTAAAAGAAACTACAACTTCTGACACGCTTTGTGATGAAAATAATCCAATTATTCTAGAAAAAATTGAGTTCGCAGAACCAGTTATTTCTATGAGGATTGAGCCAAAGACAAAGGCTGATCAAGAAAAAATGGGTATGGCTCTTAGTCGTCTTTCATCAGAAGACCCAACTTTCCGTGTTCAAACTGATCAAGAAACTTTGGAAACTGTTATTTCAGGTATGGGTGAGCTTCACCTTGATATTATTGTTGATCGTATGAAAAGAGAATTTAATGTCGAAGCAAATGTTGGTAAACCACAAGTTGCTTATCGTGAAACTATTCAAGGAAATGGTGAAGCAGAACATAAATACATCAAACAATCCGGAGGTAAAGGTCAATACGGTCATGTTAAGATTCGTGTTAAACCAATGGATATGACTGTTAACGCAGAAGAGCTTCCAAAGAATATTAAAAGAGATGGAGGATTTGAATTTGTTAACTCAATCAAAGGTGGTGTTATTCCAAACGAATTCATTCCAGCCTGTGAAAAAGGATTTAAAGAAGCTATGGAGCGCGGTATCGTTGCAGGATACAAGATGACAGATGTTTCAGTAGAGCTATACGATGGTTCTTACCATGATGTTGACTCTTCAGAAATTGCTTTCAAACTTGCGTCTTCAATGGCTTTCCAAGAAGCTGCTAGATCAGCTAGACCAGTTCTACTAGAACCTATTATGAAAGTAGAAGTTACTTCACCAGAGGAATTTACTGGAGATATTACAGGTAACCTTTCATCAAAGCGTGGACAAGTAGAAGGTATGGATGATCAAGGAAACGGAATCACTGTTATTCACTCAAAAGTTCCTTTGTCAGAATTGTTCGGTTACACAACAACTCTTCGTTCTATGACACAAGGTCGTGCTTCAGCAACTATCGAACCGGATCATTATGATGTTGTTCCAGCTAATGTTGCCGAAGAAATTAAAGCAGGGAAGTAAGCACACCACCAACATTAACTTATAGAAAACACGAATCAGCGACCTACTCGGGTCGCTGTTCTCGTCTCGGACGAACTCTTAATTTTATCGACATAGTAGTTCGACCCGTTCGTCCTGTGACGGGTTTTCTATAAGTTAATGTTTAGTGGTTTATTAAAGTTTTACAAGAAAATACTCAATCCAAAAAAGCTTGACAAAAGTTGTGAATATGTTATACTATAAATATAAGTTCATTAAGAAACAAATACTTGCGAAATTGTATTTATTCAATTAGTCACAGTTTCAGGTAGCTATATTTAATTATTAACAAACAACTAGCTATCTAAAACTGTGACTAATAAAGTCCAGTATTCTAATTTAATAGATTAGAATCCACACTAAACTAATAGTTATAGAAAAGGACAATAAAATGCAAAATAAATACAAAGACATCTCGTTCGGCACAGCTGAAGCAGTTTTCAACAAGTTGGGCGGTAAAGAAGGGATTGAAAAATTCCTTCGTGACGAAACCAAGGTTGTTGAGGTTGAAGTTACTGAATTCCCAGAATTCATGACAATCAAGATCGGCACCCACGATTCGGTCGACGAACTCCGCCAGTCCCTCAAAGACAAAGGAAATCGTATCTCCAGTTACGGAAACGATATCCTTGGTAAGATCGCCCTCGCCGAAACCGAGACGGAAGTTACGCTGCACTCTGCGACGGTCAAGGAATTGACCGGCAAAGATGTTGCCAGCAATCGCGAAATCAACGAAGCAATCCGCTCGAAGGGTTACGATCTCTGCCCCGCAGAGGTGGGACCGCAACTTCGGTTGCAGTACTCTGACCAACCTTCTGGCGAATACCTACGTGTTGCGATGGAGCCAATCGCCGATTCCGACGGCGACCTCTTCATCTTCGACGTCAATCACGCCTACGATGATCGTTGGCTCGATAGCGACGGCGGGCACCCTGACGATCGGTGGAACGGTGGCTATCGTTTCGTCTTCGTTTCTCGCAAGTAGCTTAGTGCTTTGGACTTGGTCACTCTGACCTAGTCCTTAGATACTTAGACCTTAGTCCCGCCCAATCGTTAGATTGGTGCGGGGCTTTTTTTATTGTATAAAAATTTGTTAAAATATTTTTTGGTATTAGGTGAATATCAGTATATGATCATGGTTGTATACCACTGAATCCAGCAATATGATAAATCGAGAATGTTTGCGACTACGGTTTCAAACAGAGTGGTTTATTTGAGCTTTTAAAAAAATAAAAATACTTGGTGTGAGGTGTTATTGTATTTAAGATACAGAATTCGATACAACTTGTAGATAATAAATTTGATTATCGATAGGTAGTGGTATGGACGACGCTTCATACAGAACGAACCGATTCCGACGGCAACCTCAACATCTTCAACGTCAATCACGACAACGATGATCGTTGGCTCAATAGCAACAACGGGCACCCTGACAATCAGTGGAACGGTGACAATCGTTTCGTCTTCGTTTCTCGCAAATCTTTTTATTTCTCTCCCGATTTATTGTTGGGAGAGTTTTGTTTTGTCAGTTGTCCATTCCAGCCACCTAACATTTTTCCAATCTCTTCGATTTTTAGAGACAAAGCAATATACTTTTTATGATTTAAACTTTTGCTCTCCCATAAAATCATTAAAAGTATTTTGAGAGTGTCTATTTTTCTAATTCCAACACGAACATAAGGTTGTTTTTCTTTGGGACTTAAAAAACATGCTTGAGCAATCATTTCAATGCTTTCAATAAATAGTTTATCGATTTTTATACCTAGAGAATGACGATGTAGTTTTGGAATAGCTTGATAATAACTAAACCAGAGTAAATATAATTCTTTTAGTTTTTGAAGCACTGGTAAAAGCTTTGCGGGGGGGGGGTAGACTGTTTATAGTGAGAAAAATTTTTAGACATGAATACAATGATATCATTTCTGTTGAGAATTTGTTATTAGCTTGGCAAGAATTTATTAGAGGGAAGAAAAATAGGAAAGATGTTCAAGAATTTCAATTATATCTGATGAAAAATATTTTTGAATTACATTTTGATTTAAAAAATAAAACTTACCAACATTCGAAATATCAAAAATTCAATATTAGTGATCCAAAGCCAAGAGAAATTAATAAAGCATCTGTTAGAGATAGATTACTTCATCATGCTATTTATCAAAAACTTTATCCATTTTTTGATAAGAAGTTTATTGGTGATTCTTATTCTTGTAGGAATGGAAAAGGAACGCATAAAGCCATTAATCAATTTGAGAAATTTTATAGAAAAGTTTCTAAAAATCACACTAAAACTTGTTGGGTTTTAAAATGTGATATTAAAAAATTCTTTGCCAGTATTAACCATCAGATTTTAAAGGATGTTTTAATTAAATATATTTCTGATAAAGATATTTTAAATTTATTGTCAGTGATAATTGATAGTTTTGAAACTAATAAACATTTAATAGTTGGCAAAAATTCAAAAACTGGTCTTCCACTCGGAAATTTAACCTCTCAATTATTGGTTAATATTTACATGAATGAATTTGATCATTTTGTTAAAGGAAATTTGAAAATAAAATATTATGTTCGTTATGCTGATGATTTTGTTTTTCTATCTACAGACAAAAAATTTTTAGAAAAACTTATTCCTAAAATTGGATATTTTTTAGAAACTAATTTAAAATTAACTCTACACCCTAACAAAGTTTCAATCAAAAATTATTCATCAGGTGTCGATTTTCTTGGCTGGGTTCATTTTGATGATCATAAAATACTAAGAACTAATACTAAAAATCGGATGTTTAAGAAATTACAATTTCAGTTAGAAAAATTTGGAGAAATTAACGAAGATTCGAGACAGTCTTATTTGGGATTATTGTCGCATGGTAATACTTATAAAATTCAACAAGAAATAAGAGGAAAATAAAATCTTTCTAAAATAATAGTTTGACTAAAGTAATACAATGTATATACTTTGTATTATGAAAACAACAACCAGTATAAAACTAGATAAAGAGGTCAAAGAACAGGCTTCTGATTTAGCCAAGGAACTTGGACTTTCTCTGAGTGGTGTTATTAATGCTACTCTAAAACAGTTTGTTAATGACAGGAGTGTTTTTCTGACTACTACCCCTCAATTCAATGAAAAAGCCGCCAAACGAATGCTAAAATTAATGGATGATGCTAAAAAAGGTAAAAATCTATGTGGTCCTTTTAAAACAGATGAAGAATTATTTAAAGCATTAGAAATTTAATTTTATTATGCGGATAACTTTTCATAGGAAATTTAAGAAAAATATTAAAAAACAACCTAGAAAAGTTCAAATTAAATTTAAAAAAAGATATAAATTATTTAAAAAAGATCAATTTCATCATTCACTCAACAATCACGCTCTAAAAGGAAAATATTATGGAATTAGAAGTATTAATATAACTGGTGATATTAGGGCTCATTACCTAGAGGATGATGGAGGTGTTATTTTTCTGGATATCGGTGATCATTCTGACCTATATTAGTTTTGTCTTGATTAAAACCCTAACCCAAATACTATCGAGTTCCTCCGCAGACCTTCGTTGTCAATGACTTTATGTCTTGACATAAGAAGTGTCGAGGACGGGAACGAGAGAGTATTTGGGTTAGGGTTTTTTTATTGACACAAAACTATCTTCTGTTAATATATTCATACGCAGATTTGCGCTTTTTTGTTATTTCGATAAGTTCGCAAAACAAAGACGTAAAAATGTGAGGACAACTTTTTTAGAGACCTTCTCGTGCTCTCTTAAAAGGTTATCCTGTATGATGCAAACGCATCTTTATTAAATTATTAAAAGTTAAAATTAATTAAAATTATTATTATGGCAGATTTTGATAGAACAAAACCCCATGTAAACGTTGGAACAATTGGACACGTTGACCATGGTAAAACAACACTTACTGCTGCACTTCTAACAACATTGAACTCAGCAGGTGAAGGATACTCAGCTAACATGAAAGCTGTTGAAGACATCGACAAAGCCCCAGAAGAAAAGGCTCGTGGTATTACAATTTCACTTTCTCACAACGAGTATGAAACTCCAGAGAGACACTATGCTCATATTGATGCTCCAGGTCACGCCGACTACATCAAAAACATGATTACTGGTGCTGCTCAGATGGACGGTGCTATTATCGTTGTCGCAGCAACAGATGGTGTTATGCCACAAACTCGTGAACACATCCTACTTGCAAAACAAGTTGGTGTTCCAAAAATTATTATTTTCTTGAACAAATGTGACATGGTTGATGATGCAGAAATGATCGACCTAGTTGAAGAAGAAGTTCGTGAACTTCTTTCATCTCAAGGATTTGACGGGGAAAATGCTCCAGTAGTTAGAGGATCAGCTCTAAAAGCCCTAGAAGGAGATGCTACATGGAAAGAAAAAATTATGGAACTTGCTGGACACATGGATTCTTATATTCCAACACCAGAAAGAGAAACTGATAAACCTTTCCTAATGCCAGTTGAAGACGTGTTCTCAATCGAAGGTAGAGGAACTGTTGTAACAGGTAGAATTGAAAGAGGAAAAATCAAAGTTGGTGAAGAAGTTGAAATTGTTGGTATCAAAGATACTACAAAAACAACTATTACCGGAGTTGAAATGTTCAACAAATCTCTACAAGAAGGTATGGCTGGAGACAACGCCGGTCTACTTGTAAGAGGTCTTAAAAAAGATGATATTCACAGAGGTCAAGTTCTAGCTGTGCCAGGGTCAATTACTCCACACACAGAATTCGAAGCTGAAGTTTACATCCTAAAGAAAGAAGAAGGAGGACGTCACACACCATTCTTCTCAGGTTATAAACCACAATTCTACATGAGAACTACAGACGTAACTGGTGAAGTTACTCTAAACGAAGGTGTAGAAATGGTTATGCCAGGAGATACAGTTACTTTCAAAGTAAAACTATCTGCTCCTATCGCGATGGAAGATCAACAAAGATTTGCTATCCGTGAAGGTGGTAAAACAGTTGGTGCTGGAGTTATTACAAAAGTTGTAGCTTAATCTAGCTATACTTTCAGAAGACAGGATATTAGTCAGCCTATTAATTATAAGGCTTATAAATAGAACTAAACCACTGGCTTCATGGGAGTTAATGAATAAAATATGTCAGATAAAAAAACTAAAAAAGATGAAGCTAACAGACTTAGAATCAGAGTTCGTGCTTATGAAAGCAAGATTCTAGATTCATCTGTAAAACAAATTATGGATACTGCTTTGCGTTTCGGCGCAGAAGTGTCAGGTCCTATTCCATTACCGACAGAAATTAAAAAGTATACTGTTAATCGATCTTCCTTTGTTTACAAGGATGCACGAGAACAATTCGAAATGAGGGTTCACAAAAGATTGATTGACATTATTGATCCTGATAACAAAGTAATCGAATCTCTAACAAATTTGAGCTTACCATCAGGAGTGAACATCGACGTTAAAATGATTTAAGGTCAAGGATGCTTAATCGAAAGATTAAAAAATCCCTCTGATCGCTCAGACCGTAAAAATTCTTGTATGAATTTTTACGGCTTGAGTTTTAATTAAAACAGATAAGAGTTGACATATAGCTTAGATTAGATTAATCTCTATATCTATTGAAAGTCAATGATCTAGACTTAAAAAAAGTAAAATGAAAGTATTATTAGGAACAAAAGAAAAAATGACACAAATCTTCTCAGACGAAGGTAAAGTGTTTCCGGTAACTGAAATTTCAGCTGGCCCAGTTGTGGTGACTCAAATCAAAACATCAGACAATGATGGTTATGACGGTATCCAAGTTGGCTACGGAGAGAAAAAGGCAAAGAACATCAACAAGGCGCAACTTTCTCAATTTAAAGATATGGGTAACTTTCGTTATCTAAAAGAATTTAAATTACCAATTTCAGATGAAATCAAGGTTGGTGAATCTGTAGATGTCGCTTCTTTTGAAGAGGGAGATAAAATAAGAATCTCATCTTTCTCAAAAGGTAAAGGTTTCCAAGGTGTTGTTAAAAGACACGGCTTCAAAGGAGGACCGAGAACTCACGGACAAAAGCACTCAGAAAGAGAGCCTGGTTCAATTGGTTCAACAGGACCACAGAGAGTTTTCAAAGGAACTCGTATGGGAGGTAGAATGGGTAATGACAGAGTTACCTTAAAAGATGTTGAAATTATTAAAATAGACAAAGAGAATAACAAAATCTTCGTCAAAGGAAGTATCCCTGGTCGTAGAGGAACTTTGATTGAAATTCAAGGATAAGGAAATTAAAATAGTATTATGAAATTAGCAATTTATGACAAAAAAGGAAAAGAGATTGAAAAGGTAGATTTACCTGCAGAAATCTTTGATGTTCCTTTCAATGCTGACTTGGTTCACCAAGTAGCTGTATCAATGGCTTCTTCTGCAAGATCAAATACTGCTCACGCAAAGGATAGAAGTGAAGTATCTGGTGGAGGTAAAAAACCATGGAAACAAAAAGGAACAGGTCGTGCTCGTCACGGTTCAACAAGATCACCTATCTGGGTAGGTGGAGGTACTACACATGGACCAAGAAACGAAAGAAACTACGACAAAAAAATCAATAAAAAGGTAAAAGCAAAATCTCTTGCAATTATCCTTTCACAAAAAGCTCGTGATAATGAGATTGTTTTAATAGATTCTTTATCACTAAATGAAATCAAAACAAAAGAAGCGGTTTCAATTATTAACTCACTTGCTAAAAATGATTCTCTAAAAGGGCTTAAAACAAAGAAAAACAATGCAGGTATTATTTCTCTTTCAGAGAGAAATGAAAATACTGAGAAAAGTTTTAGAAATATCAGTAACCTAAAAATGGATCTTGTTCAAAACTTAAACATATCTGATTTGCTAAAATATAAATATCTTGTTTTAGTTAATCCAAAAGAGAGTTTTGAAATTTTAACTGGTCGTGTTAAAACTGGGAAAGTAACAGAAAATAACAAATAGTATTATGGCTTTATTTGGTAAAAAGAAAGATAAAGAAGAAAAGAAAGTAGAAAAAACTACAGAAAAGAAATCTTCTAATAAAAAAGAATCAGCTGTTAATACAGCACAAGATTTAACTTGGGTTTTAAAAGGGCCAAGAATTACAGAAAAAGGTGCTATAGTTGCAGAATCAAACAATGTTTACACTTTTAATATTGATAAAGGTGCTAACAAAAATGATGTCTCAAAAGCTATCGAAGCAATTTACAAGGTAAACCCAGTCAAAGTTGCAATTTCAAAAATTCCAACTAAAAAAGTTCAAGTTCGTGGTCAAAGAGGAAAATTTGGTAACAAAGGTGGAGGTAAGAAAGCTTTTGTTTATCTTAAAAAGGGAGACAAAATCGAATTTGTATAAAAATTTAATTAATTAATAGTATTATGAAGAAATTTAAACCAACATCACCAGGAAGAAGAAACATGAGTGCTATCGAGCACAAAAAGGTTATTACTGCTACAAAACCAGAAAAATCACTAACAAGAGGTCGCAAGAGGGCTGTTGGTCGTAACTCTGCTGGTCGTATAACAACTCGTCACAAAGGTGGTGGTGTAAAGAGAAGATACAGAGAAATTGACTTTAAATATAACAAGCATGATATTCCTGCAAAAATTGCTACTATCGAATATGATCCAAACAGAAATGGGTATATCGGACTTTTGAATTATGCCGATGGTGAAAAAAGATACATTCTACTACCACAAAAAGTCAAAGTTGGTGATGAGATAATTGTTTCTGAAAAAGCTAAAGTAAAGCCAGCTAATAGACTACCTCTTTCAAAAATGCCGGTTGGAACTTTCGTTTATAATGTTGAACTTAAAAGAAATAATGGTGCCAAATTAATTCGTTCAGCTGGTAATTATGCTGAGGTTGTCGCACAAGACGATGATATGACTCATCTAAAGATGCCATCAACTGAAATCAGAAGAGTTCCATCTACTGCGTGGGCATCAGTTGGAGAAGTTTCTAATCCAGAATACAGATTGCGTAACTGGGGTAAGGCTGGTCTAAAGAGAAAGAAGGGTATCAGACCAACAGTTCGTGGTTCTGTTATGAACCCTGTAGACCACCCTCATGGTGGTGGTGAAGGTAAACAAGGAATCGGTCTGCGTCGTGGGCCTAAAACTCGCCAAGGTAAGCTTGCATACGGAGTCAAGACTAGAAAACCAAAGAAATACTCAAATCGTAATATTCTTAAGAGAAGAAAGACAAAGCGATAAAAACAAAAAACCAGCAATACGCTGGTTTTTTGTTATAATGTAGTTTACAAATGAATACTTTAATTATTTTATTATCAAACGGGTTATTTGGTTATTATGCAATAATCAATGAGGTAGGAATTGGCTATGTATTGTTAACCTTTTTAATTGAAGGATTATTTTTTGCTTTTTTTAGTCATCGCAGAATTAAGAAAATTAAGAATTTTTCAGTTAAAGATATGAAAGTTAATGGCCAAAATCTTGAGAAAGAAGATACATCCCCTGAAAATCAGGCCCATTTTTTCTTGTTTTTGTCGGTTTTTTCATTCGGTATTGTTTCTATGTTTTTGTTCGTAGCTCTATTTACGGAGCAAGGTTCAGAATTGGGCCTAGTATATAAACATGATAATTATATTTACCTATTTATTTTAATGTTCTTTTTATCTTCATATTTCAAATATAAACAAGATATAGAAAAAGATAAAAAAAGAGAAATTTTACTTTCCACTATGTTTTCTCTAGGAATAATTAGAGCTTTCGTTTTTGTCCCAATTATAATTTTTGGTCCTATGATATTTCAATCTCAAGGAGGTGAAATGAATACAGATAGTGTTTTGATTATTTTCTTCATTTTTATAAAGGTTTTTCTAGTAGATTTCCCATCTCAAGGCATGAATGTTTATACTGAAAACGAAATAAAAACTGATAATAATATATAAAACATTGACAACTTTCTAAGTTTTGCTAGTATGATGCGCAAGCTCTAAGGCGAGCATTTTTATTTCTGACTCAATAAACGCGACAGAGATGTCTGACGGGGTCAGAGGTAAGCAAAAAATAATTATGACAAGATCACTAAAGAAAGGTCCATATGTGGACGAAAAACTGTTAAAGAAAATCGAAGGAAAAAAACCAGCAGAAACTGGGTCTATTAAAACATGGGCAAGAAATTCACAAATCTCACCAGAGATGGTTGGTTTCACTTTCGGAGTCCACAATGGGAAAACTCATGTGGATGTTTTAGTAACAGAAGAAATGGTCGGTCATAGATTAGGAGAATTCTCTCCTACAAAGAAATTCGTTAGACACGGAGGTAAGATGCAAAAAGAACTTGAACAAGCTAAAAGAGAATCTGAAATTGCTGCTGCAAAAGCCGCTAAAGCAAACGATTAATTATTATGGTTAAAGCAGAACTAAAAAATTATAGACAATCTCCAAGAAAAGTTAGACTAGTTGCTGACTTGATTAGAGGAAAGAAAGCAGAAGATGCTTTGACTCTTTTAGATTTCACAGTAAAAAGATCATCAGATCCTTTGAGAAAGCTTTTGGAATCTGCTATTGCTAATGCAAAGCATAATTTTGATATTCCAGTCAACGAATTATTCGTCAAAGAAATTCGTGTTGATGAAGGTCCAACTCTAAAAAGATTTAGAGCAAGAGCATTTGGTCGTGCCTCAGGCATCAAAAAAAGAACTTCAAGAGTTTTAATAAACTTGGATAAAATAGTATCTAATACAAAAAAAGAAGTTTCAAAGAAAGATTCAGTTGATTCAAAAGAATCTAAAGAGTTTACAAAAGAAACTGCAAAAGACTCGTCAAATAAAACTACAGCTAAAAAAACTACAAAAAAAGCTGTAACTAAAACAAGTAAAAAATAATTATGTCACACACAGTTCACCCATATTCACATAGGCTAGGAATACTAAGAGATTGGAAATCTCGCTGGTTTGGTGATGGTAAAAAATATCGTCAAAATCTAAAAGCAGACACTTTGATTAGAAAATTTGTTATTGATCGATTAGAAGGAATGTATGTTGCTTCTGTTGAAATGGAAAGGAACAAAAAAACTTTTAGAATAGTTATTCAATCATCACGCCCAGGACTTATTATTGGTCGTAGTGGAGAAGGTGCAGAAAAACTTCGTAAAGATGTTGAAAAATTCATGAGAAAACATGATATCCAAGAAAAAGACGGTGAATTAAAAATCGATATCGAAGAAGTTAAATCTCCAGAATCAAACGCTATGATCGTTGCGTTACAAGTAAAAGAAATGCTTGAAAAGAGAATGGCGTTTCGTCGTGTAATGAAACAAACTGTCGAAAAGGTAATGGCTAACCGCGATGCAAAGGGAGTTAGAATTAGAATCGCAGGTCGTCTGAATGGAGCTGATATGGCTAGAACTGAAGAGTTAATGAAGGGAAGAGTTCCACTACAAACTTTTCGTGCAGATATTGATTTTGCTAATGTTAGAGCTAAAATTCCACAGGGAGATCTTGGGGTTAAAATTTGGATCTATAGAGGTGAAGTATTTGATAAATAAAACAATATGTCGTTATTTCCTAAAAAAGTAAAACACAGAAAATGGCAAACTGGTCGTCAACACCCAGAAAAGCTTTCTCGTCCTGCAACAAGAGGAGTTGAGATTAACTTTGGTTCACATGCCCTAAAGGCAACAACACCTGCAAGGGTTAAATCAAATCAAATCGAAGCTGCTCGTCGTGCAATGAGTCGTCATATGGGTAAAACTGGACGTTCATGGATTAGAATTTTTCCAGATAGACCTTTCACTAAAAAACCATCAGAAGTAAAGATGGGTAAGGGTAAAGGAGACCTTCAAGGATATGAAGCGGTTGTAAAACCTGGAAGAATTATTTTTGAAATTGACGGTGTCACAGAAGAAGTAGCAAAAGAAGCTTTGAGAAAAGCTGGAACAAAACTTCCACTAAAAACTAAAATAGTTGCCAGAGATTAAAAATTTGTTAAAGTATTTTCCTAAAATAACATGTCAAAAGAACTAAAAACAAAATCAGATAAAGAATTGCAAAAGATGCTAAAAGAGGCTCGTGAAGAGTTGCGTAAATTTAGATTTTCTCAAGTTGGTTCAAGCACAAGGAATGTTAAAGAAGGACAAAAAAATCGTAAACAAATCGCTAGAATTTTAACTGAAATTAATAATAGATAATTATGGATAATAAAACAGAACAAAAAAATACAGAAAACAAAGGAAAAGTTCTAGTTGGAATAGTGACTTCTAACAAGATGGATAAAACAGCTGTTGTTAGAGTTGACCAATACAAAAAACATCCAAAATATCAAAAATATGTTTCTTCAAAAAAGAGCTATAAAATACATGATGAAGATAATTCTTTAAATATTGGTGATAAAGTAGAAATTGTAGAAACAAAACCTATCTCAAAAGACAAAAGATTTAAACTTTCAAATATAATTGAAAAAGCAGTTATAATTGACCTTAACGAAGAATAAAAAAGTAATATGATTCAACCACAAACATTAGTAACAGTAACAGATAACTCAGGAGCAAAAATTGCTAGAGTATTCAAAGTGCTTGGAGCTTCAAAGAAAAGATACGCCGAGATCGGTGAAAAGGTTGTTATTGCTATTCAAAAAGCAGAACCTAGAAAACAAGTTAAAAAGAAAGATGTTTTGCACGCAGTTGTTGTTAGACAAAAGAAACCTTTCCGTAGAAAAGATGGTTCTTATATTAGATTCGATGAGAATTCAGTGGTTATTGTTAACAAAGAAACTGGTGAACCTATTGCAAACCGTGTTTTCGGTCCGGTTCCAAGAGAATTAACAGAAAAAGGTTACCAACAAGTAACTTCATTAGCACCAGAAGTAATTTAATTATTATGAAAATCAAAAAAGACGACAACATCATAGTTATCACTGGAAAAGATAAAGGTAAGAAAGGAAAAGTTATCAAGGCTATTCCTAGTGAAGACAAGGTAATCGTAGAAGGTGTTAATATTGTAAAGAGACACAGAAAATCTAACCAAAGAGATAAAAAAGGGGAGATAGTAGAAGTTGCTGCACCTATTCATGTTTCTAATGTTAAATTAGAAAAAGAAACTAAAAAAGAAGCTAAGAAATAATAAAAATTATTATGTTTAAGACAGTATCACAAAAACAAAAACAGGCATTTGAATCATTGAAAGAAAAATTCAATTATAAAAATCCTAATGAAGCACCTAGAATTGAAAAGGTTGTTGTTTCAACTGGTGTGGGTTCAACAACTGACAAACAAAAATTGAAATTAGTTCCTGAAAAACTAGCTCTAATCACAGGACAAAAACCTCGTGAGATTAAAGCTAAAAAATCAATTGCACAATTCAAAGTGCGAGAAGGACAACTTTCAGCTTATAAAGTTACACTTCGTGGAGAAAAGGCTCTTGGTTTCTTGGATAAAGTAATAGATATCGCTCTTCCAAGAACTAGAGACTTTAGAGGTCTATCTGCTGATTCAGTAGATGAAATGGGTAATTATACATTTGGTGTTAAGGAAAATACTATTTTCCCAGAAACATCTGATGAAGAGTTGAGAAATGTGTTTGGAATGTCGGTAACAATAGTTGTTTCAAATACAGATTCAAAGGAAGAGACAATTTCTTTCTTGGAATTAATAGGATTGCCTTTTAAAAAATAAATATAGCCCTTTAATTAAAGATTATCGTTGACATATGCAAGCCTTATTGCTAGTATATGGCAACCTTATCTAAAGAGGCTTTTTTATTAAGAAAAAGGCAAGATTTAAATGTTAAAAATATGGCAAAAAAATCAGTAATCGCAAGATCACAAAAAGAACCAAAATTTAAAAGTCGTGTCGTAAGACGCTGTTTTAAATGTGGAAGAAAACACGGTTATATGCGTGATTTCGATATGTGTCGTATTTGTTTTAGAGAATTATCTAACAAAGGCGAAATTCCTGGTATTAAAAAATCATCATGGTAAAAGATTCAATTTCAAACTTAATAACATCACTAAAGAATGCTTCAATGGCAGGCAAGGATTCTGTTTCTGTTCCTGCTACAAAAATGATAGTTTCAGTATTGGATGTTTTGAAAAAGAAAAATTATATTGATAGTTATTCTCTAGAAGGACAAGATCCTAAAAAGGTAGCAAATATTTCAATAAAATATGAAAACGGAAACCCAGCTATTCATGATGTAAAAAGAGTTTCAAAGTTTTCACAAAGAATTTATAAAAATGTTAAGAATATAAAACCAGTTAAAAATGGTTACGGAATGCTTATCTTAACAACTCCACAAGGTATTCTAACTGACAAAGAAGCGGTCGATAAAAAAGTCGGTGGAGAAGCATTATTCAAGATTTGGTAATAAAATATATATGTCACGCTTAGGTCAAAAACCAATACAAATACCAGAAAAGACTGAATTAAAGATTGAGGGTAATCTTGTTACAGCAAAAGGTCCATTAGGTGAACTAAAAGTTGAATTAGTTGATGGCTTTGAATTAAAACAAGAAGGTAATGAACTTACTATAAACCCAACAAAGAAAGGTATAGAATTTAATGCGCTTTGGGGAACATATGTTTCTTTGATTAAAAATGCTATCGAGGGTGTAAACCAAGAGTTTGAGAAAAAACTTATTATAGAAGGTGTTGGATATCGTGCAGCGGTCCAAGGTAATAAATTAGTATTAAATGTTGGTTTCTCTCACCAAGTTGAATTAGAAATATTAGAAGGTCTAAAAGTTGAAGTAGAAAAAGATACTATTTCTGTCAAAGGAATCGATAAGCAAAAAGTTGGTCACTTTGCTTCTGTGATCAGATCTACAAAGAAACCTGAACCTTACAAAGGAAAAGGAATTAGATATCACGATGAAATTATTAGAAGAAAAGAAGGTAAAAAGACAGTATAGTAAATAATTTATTATGTTTAAGAAAATGCTAGAAAAAAGAATAAGAAGACATGCTAGAATCAGATCAAAGGTTTCAGGAACTGCTGTAAAACCAAGATTTTCTGTTAGTAAATCTAACAAGAACTTGATTGCGCAATTGATTGATGATCAAAAAGCAGAAACTCTTGCTTATGTGTGGACTCAAAAAATGGATGGTAAAAGTCTGAGAGAAAAATCTATCGCAGCTGGAAAAGAAATTGCTAAACTTGCTGAAGCAAAGAAAATAAAAGAAGTTGCCTTTGACAGAGGAGGATTTATTTATACTGGAAACATAAAAGCTCTTGCGGACGCAGCTCGTGAAGCGGGGCTTAAATTTTAATTTGAATATTATTTATGACTGATACAAAAGATACAAAAGAAAACAAAGTAGAAGAAACAAAAGTTGAAGAAGTAAAAACAACTGAAGCTGTTTCTGATGAAAAGAAAACTCCAAAAGAATCTAACAAGAGAGAATTCACTAAAAACAGAAGACAACCAAGAAGAGGAAGAGGACAAAGAGGTCCAAGATCAGAATTCGAACAAAAAATTCTAGATATTAGACGTGTTACTAGAGTTTCAAAGGGAGGTAGAAAATTTACTTTCTCAGTATCTATTGTTGTTGGTAACAAAAGAGGAAAGATTGGTATCGGAACAGGAAAAGCAGGAGACACTTCATTTGCAATTCAAAAAGCTGTAAAGGATGCAGAAAAGAATGCGATCCAAATCAAGATGACTAAAAATAGCTCAATTCCACATGAGGTTTCAGCAAAATACAACAGTGCTAGAGTATTAATTATTCCAGCCAAAGGGCGTGGTGTTATTGCTGGATCTGCTCTTCGTGATATTATCGAACTTGGTGGATTGAAAGATATTAATGGCAAGATTATTTCAGGTTCAAAAAACAAACTTAATATTGCCAAAGCAACAATGAAAGCATTCGCTGAAATTGATAAAACAGTCAAAGAAGACGACAAGAGCTTGAAAGAAATTAGAAAAGAAACAAAGAAAGTCTTCTCAGAAAGAGGTAGAGATTCTAGACGAAATAATTACAGTAATAGAAAATAATTTTTAATAAAAGTATTATGCAGTATCATCAAGTAAAAAGAAAAACAAAGAGAATAAAAAGCGTCCAAGTAGGTCGTGGTGGAAAGCGTGGTAAAACTTCTGGTAGAGGACACAAAGGGCAAAAAGCTCGCGCAGGTACTAGAATTCGCCCAGAGTTTCGTGATGTAATTAAATCTGTACCAAAACTTCGTGGTAGAGGTGTTAATTACAACAAACCAACTAAGGCAAGCGCAAAAACAGTAGCTCTTGGTGATTTGAACGATCTATTCAAAAAAGGTGATAAAATAACACCAAATGTTCTATTTGAAAAAGGTTTAGTTAGAAAAGTTAGTGGTAAAATGCCAAAAATCAAGATTGTTTTAGTGGGTGAAATTAAAATCCCACTTGTATTTAGAAACTGTCTATTTTCAGAAACTGCTAAAAAAGCAGTAATCGAAGCAGGAGGAGAAATTAAATAATTATGATAAAGGAATTTTTTGCAAAAATTAAATTAATCTACAAAGATAAAAATCTTTTTAGAAAGATATTATTCGTTCTGGCGGCTTTGCTAGTATTTAGATTTATGGCAAATATTCCTATTCCAGGAGTTGACCACGCTGCACTTAGCAATTTTTTAAATAATAACCAATTCTTTGGGCTTATCAACATTTTCTCTGGCGGTGGGCTATCTAGTCTATCTATTGTGATGCTTGGTGTTGGACCTTATATTACGGCGTCAATTATTATGCAACTTATGACAATGATGTCTGAAAAGCTAAAAGCTCTCTATCATGAAGAGGGTGGTGCTGGTCGTAAAAAGTTCATGCAATACTCTCGTCTATTAACTGTGCCTTTGGCTACAATCCAAGGTTTCGGTTTCTTACTGTTGCTTCAACAGCAAGGAGTTCTACCCGGTTTTTCAAGTTTTGAGTTGATAACAAATATAATAATCATTACTGCCGGTTCAGTTCTATTGATGTGGATTGGTGAATTAATTTCAGAATTCGGTATTGGTAATGGTGTTTCTTTGATAATCTTCGCTGGTATCGTCGCTAGTCTTCCTGGTTCAATTCAACAAGCTATTTTCACTTATGATCCATCAATGATTCCTACATATATTGCATTTGCAGTTATGGGTATAATTATCTTGCTTGGAGTTGTAACAATTACAGAGGCCGAAAGACCTGTCCCTGTAACTTATGCAAAACAACAGAGAGGAAATTCTTCAACAAAAGGAGTTTCTACATACATTCCACTTCGTCTAAATATGTCAGGTGTTATGCCGATTATTTTCGGTCTTTCTATTTTGTTGTTGCCACAAATGTTATTTCAGTTTTTAGGTACAATCGATAATGCGACTATTCAATCAGTCTCAGTTAGTGTTAATGCTTTTCTAGCTAATCAACTATATTACGGAATAACTTATTTCCTACTAGTATTCCTGTTTACATATTTCTACACTGCAGTCACTTTTGATCCAGATTCAATGGCTAAAAACCTCCAAAAGAGTGGTGCTTTCGTTCCAGGTGTTAGACCAGGAGAACCAACCGCAAAACATATCGGGAACATTTTATCTCGTATCACTCTGGTGGGTGCTTTATTCCTTGGTATTATTGCTGTTTTGCCGGTCATCGTAACAAGCCTTTCAGGTCTCTCTTCACTTACTATCGGTGGAACTGCTCTATTGATTGCCGTTTCTGTTGTTATTGATTTGATCAAGAAAGTTGATTCTCAGATTTCAATGAGGGAATACTAAGGTCATAAAAACCACACAACCACTATCGAGTTCCTCCGCAGACCTGCGGTGTCAATGGCTTTACGCCTTGACGCAAGCAGTGTCGAGGACGGGAACGAGAGAGAGGTTGTGTGGTTTTTGTGTTTATAGCTTTTCTATCTTCACCAAATTCTGATAGAATAATAATAAACCATGGTAAAATTAGAACTTAAAAAAGTCGTACCTTTCATTGTAGTAATTCTGGTTATTATAATACTCACTTTCTATTTTTTAAATACAAAACAACAAGAACAGCAAAAAAATATTGATTTAATTGTACCAAACGGTGTTATTCCAGATTATATAAATGTTTTTTATACTAATGGTGGTTTCCACACATCAAATTTAAAGATTAATAAACAAAAGATTGTCTTTAGAAATATGTCTGATTATGCGATTATTCTAAAAGAAGTTTCAGATAATTTTTGAGAGGGAACTAGAGTAGAATCTGGGAGTCATTTTCTGTATGAATTCGAAGGTGAAGGTAGCTATATCATCGAAGAACAAAAGTCTGGGCTTAAGTTAGATGTTTCTATAAATAACATAGATTATGAATAAGATTAAAAATAATAGAAAAATAGTTGGTCCGCTGCTACTATTGTTTTTTTTAGTCGGCTCAGTTTTTGGGTATCGGGTTGTGTTAGCGGCTATTGATATTGTAGATGAATGGGGAGAAACAATTGTTCGTGATCCAAGATATGTTGGTAGTGACACTGTATATAGTGAAAGTGCTAGTGCTAATAAAATAAGTGGAGGAGCTTGTAAAATTGATTATAATAGTAGTAGTTCTTGGAGAGATAATCGTGATTTGTCTGGTCGGGCTGAAATTTTGTCAAGGGAAATTTCTAATAGTGGTTGGGGTTTAGTTTGTGATTCTTCTGGTAGTGATAATGTTTGGGCCGATATACTTGCTTGTGGCAGTTACACGAAATCAGGATTTTATTACCAACTTAGTCAAAGACTTCACGTTGACTTAGGTGCAGGATATACAGGTGATGAGGGTATGAGTTTAAGAATTAACCAAAATCATGATAGCACTAATAGTGGTAGAGATGTTTTAATCAAATCTGATGAAGATGCTTTTGTTTTTGAACTTGAAAATTACCATTCTAATCCTGATGAAATAAAAAGAGTAGAGATATATGTTAATGATGTATATTTAAAAACTTTATTTCCTGATCCTGCGACGTCTGTTGGTTTAAAATTGAGTAAAATTGAATTATTAAATATAGAGTTATATGATAGTTATAGTGGTTTCGATAGATTGGATGTTAGAATCAATGCTTATGGAGAAAATTCATCTTATTCTATAGCTGAACAAGTGGTAATTGAACCAAATATTAATTATATACCAGAAGGGATAGATATAACTGTTTATGGTAATTCTTATAAAAAGCAACCATATTCTTTTATTGTAAATTCAATAAATCAACCTATATATATAAATGATAAGTACATTGATCCAGCAAAAACTCCTATAGAAATTAAGGCATCAGGGGATATCTTGAGAGGAAATGGTTGGTTTGTTAAATTTGATGAAAATACAATTTTTGATGATTTTATAGCTGTTGATGGAACTGGAGCTGATTATGATGTTTGGAAGAGTGATGTTTTTTATGATGAAGAAGAAGATATAAATGGCGGTATATTAAGGGCTCCAAGCGGTGTCACACTTAGTTTAGAATCGGTCAGATTAGATGGTGTCGAAATTGATAGTAGTCGTTATTATTTAGGTGGTACATATAGTAATAATCTCATGTTAATAAATCAAGATCTAGAATCTGGACCCAGAAGGTTAGAATATGATTACAGCTATGTTTATAACGGGTATACATATGAAAGAAATAATACTACGGATTTTCTTATTGTTAAAAATGATTTAAATAAAATTCGTAGTAGTTTTTGGAATGATAATAAATTTTATTTAGAAATAGATTTTAAAAACTTTTCAGAAGAAGATGCACCCCTTATTGAGTATGAAACTTCATGGGGTGAATCAGGTTCTTATTTTTGGGGAAAGGAATCTTATACTAACGGTGAATATAATCAGGGTATGAGATTTAATGAATTGTTAGATAATTTATTAAATGATTCAACAACAAGGTGGGAGCTTGTTCGTGACGGTGTAGTCGAAGATCCTAATAAACCATATTATTCCTCTGGGTGGGTTCCTAAATGGGCACCTTCTGATGAAGGAGGGTACGCCATACCGTATGATGGTGATATTGATATAAGAGTAACTTTTTTTGATGGTCAAGTTCTTAACAAAAATGTAAAAATCAGTGATATTGTTAGTGTTTCAAAGATTCAAGATATAGAAGGTGTTGGTACTTATTTCAAGATAAAAAATTCAGAAGAATATAGTTTCGTTAATAAATGGAGAGCTTCTCAAGACTCTTCTGATAGTTATTTTAATGTTTCTTCTAGACAAATTATTAGTAGTACAGATGAAGGTGGTGACTATCATTGGAGTATTGAAAATTCAGTTGGTAATTATAAACTACTTGGTAATAATCAGTATGGAATATTAGAGCAACCGGATTATCAATTTGATTATTATTCTGATGCCGGAGGTTATGATTCTCTAGGTAGAGACCAATATAAAGTCAATAGAACTAGATTTGATAACCCAATAGGAAGCTTAAATAGAAGTTATGGTTATAATATTGTAAATATACCTTTTAATGTCCCTTACTATTATTTGCATGATCCATACTCTGATGAGATAAGAGGTATAAATCCTTCTTGTGTTGATTATACAGATCCAGAACCAATACCACCAGATGATCCACTGGAACCTCCAGTTTATCCACCAACAGAACCACCACCACCAAAACCAGAAAATTTTGTTCTAGACGCAGCAGCGATGTCCAATGATGGTTGTTATTACCAAGAAGAACCATATAATGTTGAATTAGTCTGGGGTAATGTTGATACTGCGTCAGGTTATTCGGTATACATTGATTACGATAACAATGGTTTATTTGAAGATTCAGAAAAAATAGCTGATCCTGCACAAAATTCAACTACAACAAATCCTCATAATCTAAAAGAAGCACCCAATTTTGCAGAAGGTAATACTTATACTTATCAAGTAAAAGCTTGGTATGAATTTGACGGTCAGCTCAGAAGTTATACAGCAGAAGATTCTGTAACAGTTCCTGCTGAATGTGTGGTCTTGGAACCTTTATCATGTGGGACATTAACCGAAACATCAAATAGGCCATCAGAATCTAATACAAATCTATGTTCTGTCGATGCTAATGTTGTATCTTCAAGTATAGTTGAGACCTATGATAATCTTGGGTGGTCATGGCAGTGTTCACAAGATTCTAATACTGTCCCTTGTACTGCCTATTGTCCTTATGAAAAACGCGTATGTGGTGATGTTTGTATATCTGATGATCAACCCTGTGGTAACGAATGTCCAGATGATAGATGGTTATGTGGTTCCGAGTGTATTCCGTTAAATCAACCTTGTGGTCTTAGCTGTGAAGAACCATATGTGTTAAGTCCGGATGAGACTGAATGTATTATTAGTGACAATAGCGATGTTACCATAAGTGTTTTTAATTCAAACCCAAGACTGATTAATGAAGGTGAAAATTGTAAATTAGATTGGCTTATTACAACAGAGAATACTAATTTAATAGATTGTGAAATTACTTCTGATAATAATCAATCTCAATCTTTAGGTCTTACACCAAACACTAGTGGTACTATAGCGAGCTACAATATTTTTGAAAATGTTAACTCTCAAACAAATTACACTTTGACTTGTAGGGCTTATAATCCAGATACTGGTGCTATGGGTTCTATTATAGACTCAAAACAAACAAGATGTATGATAAATCCTTATTACATTGAATTTTAAAAAAATATTTTTCCACAGTATAAAAGCTTATTATAAATTTAAACTGTTATAATAAAGGACATAAAAGGACATGTTTAAATTTATTAAAACAATTTTATTATTTTCATTTTTAATATTTGTCCTTTTCTCTATCTCTGTTGTTTCAGCTAGTGGCTCGTTTTAAATTATGAATAACCAAGCATACATTTTTATAGGTAGATCTGCTAGTGGTAAAGGAACGCAGGTCAATAAAATGATTGATTTTTTAAAACAAAAAGGTGAATCAGACTTTTTTCATTTAGAAGCCGGAAATAGTTTTAGAGATTTTATTTCAGGAGATGGGTATTCAGAAAAAATTGCCAGAGAAATTTCTGAGAAAGGTGAATTACAACCTGAATTTCTATCTGTATGGGCATGGGGGAATGAAATGGTAACAAAATTTAAAGGGAATAAATTTATTTTTATAGATGGCACACCCAGAAGAGTGATAGAAGCCAAAATATTAGAGTCAGCACTTGATTTTTACGGTTTAGATAATATTAATGTTATTTATATAAAAACTTCTAGGCAATGTTCAATTGACAGAATGAAAGAGCGAAAAAGAGATGACGATGTTAAAGAGGAAAGCATTCAAGAAAGAATGAATTGGTTTGAAAAAGAAGTTTCAGAAGTTATCGATTATTATAGGTCTCACAAGAATCATAATTTTATTGAAATAGATGGCGAACAATCAATAGAAAAAGTTCATCAAGATATCATCAATGTGCTAGATTTTTAGTTATTTTTAAGTTAAATTTAATTAGTGATAAAACTAAAAACAAAAGAAGAAATAGAAAATTTAAAAAGAGGAGGTCAAAAATTAGCTACTATTGTTGATGAAGTCGCGCAAAACATCAAACCGGGTATTTCTACTCTGGAATTAGATGATATTGCTGGAAAACTTTTTGAATTACACGGCGTTAGATCTTCTTTCAAGGGTTATACTCCTGTTGGTGCCGATAGGCCTTATCCGGCAAATATTTGTATTTCAATGAATAATGAAATAGTTCACGGGATACCAAATGAAGAACCTAAAATGTTAAAGGCTGGCGATCTAATTACTATTGATGCTGGGTTAATTTATGAAGGTCTTTATACTGATCATGCTAGAACTTTTATTGTCAAATCAAATGACGGTCAGGAAATAGAAATACCAAAAGAAGTCAAAAAATTGTTAGCTAAAACTGAAGAGGCGATGTATGCCGGAATTAAACAAGCAAAAGTTGGAAATAGAATAGGAGATATCGGAGCTGTGATTTCTGAAATTGCAAAAGACGCAGGACTTTTCGTAATAAAAGATCTAACTGGGCACGGTGTTGGTTATGGTGTTCACGAGGATCCTTTTGTCCCTAATTGGGGTAATAAAGGTGAAGGAGAGTTAATAGAAGAAGGACTAGTTATTGCAATTGAACCAATGTTTTCTTTGGGGACCTCTTATATAAAAACTGCTAACGACGGGTATACTTATTTAACGGATGATGATTCGCTGTCTGCACAATTTGAACATACAATTGCTGTCACCGCAGACGGGCCTATAATATTGACTAAAAAATAGTTTTTCTAAAACATATTAAAACTGTTATAATTGCTACATGGAAAAAACACCCCAAGAAAATTTTGAATACAATAATCAAAATTCTGAAAAACAGGATGAAGAAAATTTTGTTCGTGTAACGCCAGAAAATTCTGATATTCCTATCGATAAAGAAGGTTTGTCTCAAAAAGTTTCAGAAGAGGAGATAGACGTTTCTCCGGAGGCTTTGTATAAGTTAAAAATAGAATTTATCAAGCAGACTCTTTCTGAAAAAATAGTTAGTGTAAATGTGGTTAGGGAAATACAGAATTTTGCTATTGGTTTAAAAGAAAAATATGGACCAAGTGTTTACGATAAGGGTCTATATCATGTCTTGATTGGTGGGTCGCTGGAAGGAGACGAAGACTTTGAAGATTTCGAAGGAGGAGATTCTATCGTTAAATTTGTTAAAGAACTTTAAATAAAATAAAAATGGAAAAAATTGGACTTAATAATCAAATAGAGAAAAAATTTCAAGACCCTCAAGAGGAGATTGAGTATCTGCGTAAACAAATTCAAGAGAGAGAGCGACAGATTGAAAGCGCAGGTAGTCAGCCTGATAGAGAAAAAGTAATCGAACATGCTATTTCTGATTATAAACAAAATAAACCAGAAGAGGTTTTAGAAAAAGGTCACATTGTTCCAGAGAAAAATCGTGAAGAAATTGTTTTACAACTTCAGCCAGAAGAGCATGATGATAAAATTTCAGAGTTATATGGAATGTTGGAGGAAAAGGGGGTTCTTAACACTATTGATATAGTTGAAAAGATGAACGATCCACACATTAGTGATGATTTTCATCGTTTCTTGGTTCAATATATTCGTGAAGGCTATACTGTCAAAGGTTTGAAAGATAAATCTCCACTAGCAAAATCACTGAAGAGAATTTTATTTGAAATTACTTTGCCTGATCGTGGGGGCGAAGATCGTGAACAAAATCTGCAGCAGTTAATTTCTATGATGGAGCAATTTTATTATGGAATGCTTCATATTAGTGAAGAAGATAAGGACGATTATTTAACGCTGGAAATTGCTAATTCTGTGGGAAGTCGTCAATTTGTTTTTTACATTTCAGTTTCACTAAAAAGACGAGGTTTATTTGAAAAGCAATTTTTGTCATTTTTTCCGAACGCTAGAATTCTAGAGCAAAAAGATGATTTCAATGTCTTTAATCCAAAAGGTGTATCGGTCGGTTCTTATGCTATTTTGGAAAAAACACCTGCCAAGCCACTTAGAAGTTATGATGAATTTCAAAATGATCCATTGAAAGTTTTGTTAAATGTCTTTTCAAAATTAGATACAACAAAAGAAGGGGCTGGAATTCAGTTGGTATTTAAACCATCTGGAAGTTTTTATCAAAAAAATTATTCAAAAGTCTTGTCTAGATTAGAGAAAGGGGAAAAACCCGGAGACGAGCTTTATATGAGGAATACAACTGCGGACAAGTTCATGAACACAGTCTCTGGGCTTTTTAGTGGCGGTTTTAGTTCAAAAAAAGATGATAAGGAAAAAGAGGAAGCACCTAAAATTGATTCTTCTCTGGTTGAATTAATTAAAAAGAAAATAGATAAACCTATTATTTCAACAAATATTAGGATAGTTTCTTCTGGGGAGACACTAGAGAGAGCAAAATCTATTTTGTCTGATATTGAGTCGGCGTTTAACCAATTCGACGACCCTACCTCAAATCAAATCAATTTTGCAAATCTAAAGGATCGCCATATGAAAAAACTTTTCAAGGATTTTACCTTTAGAAGTTATACTCCTTCAATCGAATTGCCTCTAAATTTGGCTGAGGTGGCAACTATTATGCACTTCCCACAGGAAAAGACTTCTATTTCATCACAATTGAAATCTAATAATTTTGCTACCGCTGCTGCACCTGTTAACTTGGCAGAAGAGGGTATTTTGTTAGGTATTAATGAACACCAAGGTACTGAAACAGATGTTTATTTATCAAAGGAAGATCGTCTCCGCCACTTGTATACGATTGGGCAAACTGGAACCGGTAAGACTAACTTTTTGAAAAGTTTAATTATTCAAGATATTCAAAACGGAGAAGGGGTTTGTATGATTGATCCGCACGGGAATGATATTCAGGATGTGTTAGCTAACATTCCGCCAGAGCGATACGATGATGTTATCTATTTTGATCCAGCTAATACTGAAAACCCGATGGCTTTGAATATGTTGGAATATGACAAGAATTTTCCTGAGCAGAAAATTTTCGTTGTTAATGAATTGTTCGGTATTTTTATGAAATTGTATGGTTCAAATCCTGAGTCAATGGGGCCAATGTTCGAGCAATATTTTAGGAATGCCGCTGGCTTGGTAGTAGAAGATCCTGAATCAGGAAATACTTTGCTAGATATTTCCCGTGTCTTGGCTGACGAAAAATATCGTAAATTAAAATTATCTCGTTGTAATAACCCTATCATTAAACAATTTTGGGAAGAGGTTGCTGGTAAAGCAGGCGGGGAAGCATCACTTGCAAATATTGTTCCTTATATTACTTCTAAATTTGATGTTTTCTTGGCTAATGACATTATGCGTCCGATTGTTGCTCAGGAGAAGTCGTCATTTAATTTCCGTGATGTGATGGATAACAAAAAAATATTGCTGGTTAACCTTTCAAAGGGACGTCTTGGTGATATCAACTCTAATCTGATCGGTCTTATTATTGTAGGAAAGATCTTGATGGCGGCACTTTCTCGTGCTGATTCATACGGAAAAGATTTTCCGCCGTTCTATTTATATATTGATGAATTCCAAAACATTACAACTGATTCAATTTCTACAATCTTGTCAGAGGCTAGAAAATATAAACTTTCTTTAAATGTCGCTCATCAGTTTATCGCACAATTAGATGAAAAGATTAGCGATGCGGTTTTTGGTAACGTTGGGTCCATGACTGTATTTCGTGTCGGTTCTGAAGATGCTCAATTTTTTGAAAAGCAATACGAGCCTACTTTTGGTGCTAGCGATATAATGAACATTGATAATTTTAATTGTTATGCAAAGATTTTGGCTAATGGTGTTCCAGTTAAGCCATTTAGTTTTAAAGCCTTAAAATCACCAGATGGAAATCCTGAAATAGTTGAACAACTTAAGCAGTTATCTTATCAGAAATATGGAAAACCTCGTTCTGAAATCGAAGCTGAAATAGCAAAAAAATATAAAAAAGAAGAACCAAAAGAGAACGAAGAGAACCCTTTTAAAAGTTTAAGATAATAAAAATAATAAATGAAAAAAGAACAAACACTGGTTGTAATAAAACCTGACGGAATACAAAGAACTTTAATAGGAGAAATAATTAAAAGATTCGAAAGAACTGGTTTGAAATTAGTAGGCATTAAAATGCTTATTCCAGACAGTGATCACATTAAAAAACATTACACTATTGATCCTGATTGGATTGAAAAGGTGGGGCAAAAGTCAATCGACTCTCTTGCTGAGAAAGGTGAAGAATTAAAAACAGATGACCCAATTGAGGCGGGCAATAAAATATTAGATGTTTTGGTTAAATATATGTCATCTGGTCCGGTTGTTGCTATGGTGTGGCAAGGGGTAAATTCTGTTGGCGTCGTTAGAAAAATTGTCGGATCAACTGAACCGCTTTCTTCTGATATTGGAACAATACGCGGAGACTTTGTTTTAGATTCTTATAAAATTGCTGATACTGACGGTAGGGCTGTTCGTAATTTGATTCATGCCTCAGGTTCGGTAGATGAAGCCGAAAAAGAAATTGCACTTTGGTTTAATCAAAATGAGATAGTAAATTACAGGCTAATTCAGGAGCAAATCATCTACGATGTTAATTTAGATGGCATTTTAGAGTAGCTATATTTCGATAATAAAATATGTTAATATGTAATAGGGTCATAGAATGAATACTAGATTAAGTGGATCCTAAGGGAGTTCAAATCGTTTTCGAACTGTGGTTTGAGAACTGCGAGCACCCACTTGCTAATAGCTAGGATCTCATTCATGGCCCCAGTTAAAACACCGAGCATTCGCTCGGTGTTTTTGCTATAATTATTTAATAAATATGTTTTACAAAAAGCCTTTTTTCAAAGAATCTCTCTATCTCTCTATTTTGATTGCTATTCTTCATTATATATCGCTCGAATTGTATCTTTACTGGACAATTAGTTGGTTTGATATTCTGATGCATTTCTTGGGAGGTTTTCTGATTGCAATTTTTGTCATCCTCGTTCTTTATTCTTATAGTGATTTTGAAAGCTTGAAAAAGCACAAGATATTTTTGTTTAGTCTGATTGTGGGTATGACATTGGTGGTCGGCCTAGGTTGGGAATTGTGGGAAATTTTTGTTGGCTTTACTGATGCTATTAATGATCTAGGTGATACAATATTAGATATAGTTATGGATGTTATCGGAGCATTTTCAGCAATTTATTATTCTAAAAATAAATTATGGGAGAAAAAATAAAATCAAAAAGCGGGGAAGTTAAATTACATTTCTACGGCGGTGCAGAGTCGGTTACTGGTTCTAATTTTGTCATCGAATATGATGATAAAAAAATAATGGTAGACTGCGGACTTACCCAAGGCGCTTATTACAAGAATCCAAAAGATGATCCAAATAGACAACCTTTTGATTATGATCCTGCCGGTATAGATTATTTGTTGGTGACTCATGCACACGCAGACCATATTGGACGCATCCCTAAATTGGTAAAAGATGGATTTAGAGGGAAAATTTATTCAACTCCATCGACGCGCGATTTAACAGAAATCATGTTTGATGACGCCTTGTCGGTGGTTTCAAATTACGCTAGGGAGCACAATGTAGAGCCAACTTATCAGAAAGAGGATGTCGAGCTGGCAATGTCTCTATGGCAAACTATTCCATACCATCAGGATTTTGAATTAACTGATAGATTTAGTATTTATTTCAAGGATGCTGGTCATATCTTGGGTTCAGCAATGATTTACTTGAAAGACAAAAAAACTGACAAAAATATTGTCTTTACCGGAGATCTTGGAAACACTCCGACTCCTTTGATTCGTGATACTGAAAAAGTTGATGATGCTAACTTTTTAATAATGGAAAGTGTCTACGGCGATAGAAATCACGAGGGTAGAGCAGAAAGGAAAGAAAAACTCAAACAAACATTAAATAGGATAATCGATAGAAAGGGGACTTTGTTAATTCCGGTTTTCTCGCTAGAGAAGACTCAAGTTCTATTGCATGAAATGAATGATTTGATTGAAGGTGGCGAAGTTCCGTCTGTTCCAGTTTTCTTCGATTCTCCACTTGGGATTCGTTTGACCGAAGTCTATGCAAAACAGTTTCAAAATTTTAATGAAAAAGTTCAAGAGCGCATAAAAAGAGGTGATGATATTTTTGACTTTCCTAAACTTAAAAAAACTTACGATAGAAAAGAATCGCAATCTATTCACAGAACCAAGGGGCCAAAGATAATCGTTGCTAGTTCTGGAATGAGTATCGGCGGTAGGATTATGGATCATGAAAAGCGTTATCTAGAGGATCCTAAAAATGCAATTTTGTTCATTGGCTATCAGGTTCCTGGGACACTTGGGCGTGCGATTAAAGAGGGAAATAAGAGTGTAAAAATTGATAATAAAAAAGTAGCAATCAAGGCTGAGATTGGGGTTGTAAATGGTTATTCTTCACATAAAGATTCTGATAATTTGTTGCAATTTGCATTGGACAATGAAGGAATTGTCGAAAAAGTTTTTGTGGTATTAGGGGAATCAAAGTCAGCCATGTATTTAACACAGAAAATTAGAGATAACTCTACAATTAACGCAGTTCACCCAAGTGATGGGGAAACAGTGGTTTTGTATTAAACTAATATGCTAAAATATTAGTATTAATAAAAGTTGTTAAAATTATAAAATAAATCTTATTTACCATGAAAACATTAATCCAAACATCAAAAGTTTTAATATTATCGTTAGCTGTATTAACTACAGCATCATATGCACAATCTGCATGGAATAATCCAGAACAATCTCCAACAGGAGGAAACACACCAACACCTATTAATGTATCAAGCTCTGATCAAGATAAAGATGGTGGATTCTCTGCAGCTGCATTAGTTGCTGATAATATTACCGCAGCTTTCAAGGTGTCATCACCAGAGTATTGTTTGAGTGGTGATTGTATTAAAGAGTGGCCTAGGGGAGGAGATGGTTCAGGTGGGGATGATGGCGTTACTCCAACTGTAGATTATAATTCTTGTGTGACTCAAGAAGGAGGTCACCCTTTACCATCAGAAGTGATGTGTCCGGATAATCATATTTTAAATGGTATAGAATTGCGTCAACAGTGTATTCGTGTTAACAGAGGAATATGCCAACAATATTCACCTGTTCCTACTGTTGTTGGTACTTGCTGCCCTTTTAATTAATATTCTTTATTAAATTCTAAAGCGCTACATTAAAACAAAAACGACCAAAAATTTTGGTCGTTTTTTTAGTTCAAATTAAATAGTTTACTTAACCTCTTCTACAATCTTATCAAACACCGCTGGTTCATTTTCTGCTATTTCAGCTAAAATTTTTCTATCAATTTCTACATTGTTTTTCTTTAGAGAGCCGATGAATTTTGAGTAAGATAATCCTTTTTCATTCAAGGTAGCATTAATTTTTGTAGTCCAAAGACGACGGAAAGTTCTTTTTTTTGTGCGACGGTCACGAAAAGCATTACGTCCTGCGTGTGCGATTGCCTCGTTAGCTAGTTTTTCTTTGTTTTTACGACCAAAACGAAAACCTTTTACTCTTGATAGAATATTTCTTCTTCTTTTTATTGCATTTGTTGCTCCTTTTACTCTAGGCATAGTATTAAAATTATTTAGTTATGTTAGCTAAAAAGCGTCTTTTTTGGCGATTAGTCATTTGAAAATCACGACCAGATTTTTTATCTAGTCTTTCGACTCCTGATTGTTTAGCGTTAAAGTGGCTTTGTCCAGCTTTTCTGGCTACAACTTTACCATTTCTAGTAACTTTCAATCTTTTTTTGTATGATTTGTTAGTTTTCATTATTTACTATTCTCTATAATTAAGGCTAATCCTTTAGGGTTCTTTTTGATCGGGTCTGCCACTTTGAAATCAGTAGTTATAAGTTTTAATACACGGTTAAGTCTCTCTTCTAAGAAGCTTTTATCCATGTATTTAGTTCTCCCTGGTAGGAAAAGTTCTACTTTAACTCTGTGACCCTCAGAAAGCCATTTAGAAGCTTTTTTAGCTTTAACAGATAGGTCGTTCTCGTCCGTTCCAATTTTTACTTGGATAGATTTGACTTCAACGGTGTGTGCTTTCTGTTTAGCTTGCTTCTGTTTTTTCTTCTGATCATACAAGAATTTACCATAATCAGTTATTTTTGCAATAGGGGGTCTAGCGTTTGGTGATATTTCTACCAAGTCCAATTGCATTTCCTCAGCTTTTTTCAAAGCCTCCCTAACCGGTATGACACCGATATTCTCACCTGAGTCAGTGATTACTCGCAATTCTTTTGCACGAATTTGATTATTTATTCTAATTTGTTGTTGTCTTGCCAATTTTTGTATGTTTATTAAAAAATGTTGCCCTATAATCAAGATGGGCAACTTGGGGAAAATATACCACATCTTATATTAAATTACAATGATATAAGCCTGTTTCTAGGTAAATAATACTTTACTATGTTTATCGGTTAAGTTATGATATCTAAATCGAAAATAATATGGAATTAAAAAACAATCTTCAAAAAATTAGAAAAGAAAAAGGAGTAACTCAAGAAGAGTTGGCTAAGAAGGTCGGTGTAACTAGACAGACCATTATTTGCATCGAGCACGGAAATTGTTCACCGTCTATTTCTGTAGCGTTAAAAATCGGTAAAACGCTAGGTGTTTGCGTTGACGATATTTTTGAAATATAACTAAATTCTTTAAAAGACAAAAAAAAAGGGGGGGGTAAATAAAAGACCCGTCAATATTTTGGCGGGTCTTTGTTGAAAAACTCTGTCAGGCCACTAATTGAGCATTTTCAGTTTCTTCGGTTGATTCTTCAGAATATTCGTATTCTATTTTAATACGTCCACCCCATACTAATTCGGGGTGTTTTTCTTTGAATTCGAAGAAAACCTTTGATACTCTTCCAGTTTTTAGATAGTATAGAAGTCTTTCACCAGGGTGATTGCTGGGATCATTATGAAAATGTTCTCCAGCATACCATTGATTTTCAGGACTTTTTATTTCATCTAAGACAGTTTTTAATGCACCATATAACAGAGAATTTCTGAATGTGCTATTTTGGGTAGTTTTTTCAGACATTGCAGGTTCCTCCATATATAATTCTACACCCGTTATGCACAGTTTTATATAGTTATCCACAGTTGTTGATGATTTATCAACAGTTTATTCATTCTAAATAAAAAAACTCCACGAATTTGTGGAGTTTTTTAGAAAAACACTAAAGAGGCTTTATGCTTCTCCTTCTGTTTTAGTTTCTTCTGCAACTTCAGGAGCTGCTTCTTCTGCTGGAGCTTCAGTTGTAGAAGCTTCTTCATTTGAGGCTGTTTCTTCTACAGTAGTGTCGTCATTTGTTGCTACTGCGTCATTTTGTGTATTTTCATCCATAATTTTAGATTAATCTAATAAGTCTCAAATATGAGAGACGATTGATATTATAGCACGCTTTACGATAAAAAGAGGCTAACTGTTGTATTATCAATAGTTAGCCTCTTGTATATTCGGATTGTATGTCTGGACCTAGTTTTTCTCTGTAGTGTTCAGTGCTTTCATTTTTTATTTGATTGCAAGAACATTCACAGATATTAGAGATCTTTATGTTTCGGTATCCCATCATAAAAGACCTTTTTTCTATTTTTAAGATAAGCCCGTTGCATTCTGAATGTCTACCTTTCCCGCATAAACTACATATTTTCATAATGAACCTTTAGATTTAGTATAAGGTAAAAATTATTAAAATGAAAATTAGTTTAATTTAAATAAATTATAGGGATAAAAATTGTATATCTGTATTTAAATAAGTTATACTTTTGTTTATATGAAAAAAGGGTTCACATTAATTGAATTGTTGGTTGTTATCTCCATTAATAAAACAGATAGACATAATATAGCATTTGATAGTTGTGGGGAGTCTGATGCGAGTGGTTTAGGTTGTAATGAAGGTACAACTTGGAAAGAAGCAAAAGATCTTTGTGAAAGCGTTGGGGCAAGATTATGTACTATTGAAGAAACTGAAAATAATATCCCGCGAGGAACAGGGTGCGGTTTCGATTCTGATATGGTTTGGACTATGAGTCCATGTGAAAGCGGAATGTATATAAGAGAAGGAAATTATGATTCTAATTGGGATAGATATTGCCAAAAGGATTTGAATGATACAACTGCAAATGGTGGTAAATATTCTGGTAATAATATCGCAGTCCGTTGTTGCGCCGATGATTATTAATGTGGACATCTTGCATAATTATTGGAAACATCTAGAATATTGGGTTTATGTGAGTTATGACAAGATATTAGAGCTGGAGGGGGGAAATATTAACCTTATAAATAAAAGATAAGTTGTGGTGATAAGTATCACATAGTGGTAATTAAATAAGATATAATATTTTTATGAGTAATCTCACAAAAATATTAACTGCTTTCATTGTCCCTAATGTCATGTTGTTTCTTTTAGGCTCTGGAATAGTTGATGAGTTTATATATTCAATAAATAAAAATGTAGGAGAATCTTTTTCAAGCATCATTTGGATTATTATTGTTGCTTTTTATATAGCGGGCTTCTCAATTTTAACTAGTCTGGAATATTCTAAAAAAATAAAAATAGTTTATTATCTACTGTATCTGGTCGGTGTACCGATCTTATTTATTTTTATTGCTCTATTTCTATTTACAATACAATTTGGTTAATAAAATTAACTAATTATTTTTTCTAAACCCTGTTATACATTAAAAATACCCTTACAAAATAAGAGTATTTTTTCTTGTGGACATCGTGCTTAATTATTGGAACCACCTAGAATGCTGGGTGTATGAGAGTTATGACAAAGTAATTGAGTTAGAGGAGGGGAATTGAGCCTTGCAAATAAAGAATAGGTTACGGTGATAAGTATCACATATAGGTAATTAAATAATATAAAAGAAAACACCCTATCGAAGATAAAATGTCTTCAGTAGGGTGTTGATATTTACATAAACCCATCAAATGGTCTACATCTCATACCATACGGGTCAGTATTAGGAAGGTGGACTTCATCAGGTAGTTTCTGAGGTTCTTCATCGGATTCGTTTAATTCAAGTCCAAGAAGAGCTTCTATTGCTGGGAGTATTTCATCCCAATCAAATACTTCACCTTTAGTAACGGATATTTCATGGTTGTGTGTATGAACACCTTCCACTCCGTCTAAATAATTGATTCTTTCAATGATGACAGGTTTCTCCGCTTCTTCACCAAGTAATCCAAATAAGTCACCACCTACAGATATAAAATCTTTTCCAAAGTATATGCTTGTTTGAATACAAACAATATTTTGATTGGGTGGAAACTTGAATTTGTAACGAAGTCTCTTTCCCTTCTTTTTGTTTAAGGGCTCTTCAGCCATAGTAAACCTCTTTCTAAGAATTTTAATTGAATGTGCTCAACGTCAGAATTGACGAAGTAATTGAATAATAACACTAAAACACTAAAAGTCAAGCGATGTGACTTTGTAAATTGTCTATCGAAATGCAATCGCTTTTGATAATGATTGCTTCGGAACTCTCTTTATAATACCACGCTCACAAGCCACCTCATGAGCACTTCTATAACCTAGTGACTTTCTATACTTATGATTAAGCAGGTGTAGCTGTGATTGAAATACATCGTCTGATATTTTCGATAGATTAGTTCCTTTAGGAATAAACCATCTTCTGATTAAACCTATACCACCTTCAACATGTGGTTTTTGCCAAGGAGATCCTAAATCACAAAAATAACTAGGTATGGGTAGTTTATTATGATGAACATTTTCAATTCCATTGTCTGCTAAAAATGTATCTATATTCAAATAGTTTAATTTAGTGTTTATAGAATCATCAACAACTCTAGCTTGTCTATTTGGGATTATAGAACCTGAAAATAATTTTGCTTCGGGAACAACGATTAATAACCCACTTGCCTTAGAGTGACAATTTTTAGGTGATACAAATAAATCACGTTCTGCATGGATACCTATATTAGGTCTATCCTTAAAGGATATTCTGTTTGGTATTAAAACCTTTTTCCCTAGTTTAGATTGTTTCTTGCTTCTTGTTCTCTTTGTACATAAATACTGACAATATTGTTGACCATATGAAGAATATAACCATTTATAAATAGCATTAGTGCCAACCCTTGATTCTATATTCATTCTCTTCAATCTTCCTGCAATTTCATCAGGAGAACGCAATTTCTTTAATTGTTTTATAATGTATTGTTTTAATTCAGGATATGATTCAATTTTGATACCAATTCTTTTTGAATTAAGTCTTTTAACATCAGCATCCTTTTGAGCTGTGGTTGCAGAATATTTATATGTTTTCCTGGGGTATCTATTGATTTCTCTGGAAACAGTACTTGGGTGTATTCCAAGTATTAGAGCCATATCTTTCTGACTATGTCCGTTCATAAATAAAGCATGAATTCTATCTCTATCCCTTTGTTTTAAATGTCTAAAATTTCTTATTTTCTTCATACAATTTAATATTACATAAATTGCATTTCAAAAGAGAATTTTCAGACATCGTGTAAATACTTACCATATATAGTTAATTAAATAATATAAAGAAAAAAGCACCTTTGATATTATCTCCGGTGCCTCGTTGGTTATTTTATTCCTGTTCGAGTTTTTCAAACTTCTCGTCTTTTGGGTCGGGATCATAACCACCTTTTTCAAGACAATCTTTAAGAAGTTGAACTCCTTCTGGTCCAAGAAGTTGCTCGTTTCCTACATAGTGTGATGTTTCTGTGTGGCCACAGTTTCTACATCTTATATCATTTGCCATATTTTTCCTTTCTAAAAAAAGATTATCATATTTTTATAAAATAAAAAGAAAACACCCTATCCAAAGACGGGGTGTCTTTGTTATAGGATGTTAATGAAAGCATCCCCGTCTAAAGTGCTATGGCCATATTTAGCCTCACACAGATTTATACATTCAAGAACGTATTCTTTGAATGTGTTTTGATTGATTGAAACATCTTCGTCCATCAACAATATGTTGTTAATTTCGTTGATCCAAGACATTACATTTTCAATTCTCATAGAAGCGTATTCGATACTTGTTCGGTCCATTGACTCTCCGTTCTTATCAAATACCTCGATTGAAGTATTGCGACGATTTTCAGAGCAAAACTTGATTTTGATTTGCTCTTTGATACCGACTTTAATTATTTTTTCGGTAGTTTCTTCTACTAGGGATTTCATTCCGAGTCTCTCCTAAGACTATGGGTTTAATTTAAATAACTGTTACATTTATAAATATAGCATATTAATACCAAAAATGAGCCTATAAATATAGACTTACTAAAGATGTGGACATCGTGCGTAATTATTGGAACCACCTAGGACATTGGGTTTATGAGAAGTATGATTTGATTTGTGAGGTGGAGAGCGGGGAATACAGCCTTATAAATTAAGAAACGTGGTGTTTATAAGTATCACATATAGTTAATTAAATAAGAAAAACCCCACCAATGTGGTGGGGTTCGAATATTATCCTTCCCAATAAAGAATAATCATTGTTTTGGGATCTAAGCTATCCAAAAAAGATTTTATCGCCATGTTAATTTGGCTGGTGTCTTCAGGAAAAATGATTTTCATGAAATCACCAGCTTCTAAGTAACACAATTCATTTCCGAATAGGTCATCTTTTTTGACTTCTGTTAACCCTTCGTCTTCGTAAGTCGTCAATGAGATTCCTGCCGGTAAAGGTTTGGGCGAAACCTTTTGTTCAAATTTCTCTTTTTCGTATTCAGACAAATCTATTATTTGTCTGAAAATTCTACGATCACTTTGAAACCTTAATCTATTAAAACCAATGATGCCGTTCATCGTCTCGATGACTTCCGGCAAGTTAAAGTTTCCAATTACAGGATAAATAGTTAATGATATTTGCATAATTCAATCTTTCTTGTTGAGTTTTTTGAAAAGAATTTTTCTGCTGATCAATATATAACAAAAAATAATATAAGTCAAACTTATGCCATAAAATATCCTTACAAATAAAGATATTCTCATGATGTGGACATCGTGCTGAATTATTGGAACCATCTAGAATGTTGGGTTTTTGAGAGTTATGACAAGATAATAGAGCTAGAAGAGGGGAATATGGGGTTTCTAAACAAAGGATAGTGTATAGTAATATATATCACATACAGTTAATTAAATAGGAAAATAAAAAAGAACCGCGTCCATAAACACACGGTTCTCGAAGTCTGAGATTTTTTGCTATTGTAAATATATAGCAATAGACCCCACACTGTAAAAAAAAGAGTAAGCCACCATATTCGCCACTTGCCACTTACTGTAGCCACCATCTATCTTCCGCCCAATTGCAATGAGGAGGAAAAAGAGGCTTAAAATTGCGAAGGAGACTACGATTATTTTTTCTAGCGTTTCCATTTTATAAATAACTGATTTTTTATGAAGTCAGGATGACGTCATTTCTGCTTTCTAATATAACATACTTATACAAAAAAGTCAAGAAATTGTGGTTGTAAATTGTCTATCGAAATGCAATCGCTTTTAATAATGATTGCTTCGGAACTCTCTTTATAATACAACGCTCACAAGTCACTTCATCGTGAATGATGATATAACTCATTTATGACTAAGTATACACTCTACTGTATACTGTATACTTTTTTCTAAAATATGTTATATTATATAGACATGATTAAAAATAGAGACAAAATAATTGAATATTTGAAAAATAATAAACAGGCAACTCCTGGTGATATTTCTAGATATTTAAAGATTAATCGATCTGCCACTCATAGACAAATCAAAAGGCTATTAGAAGATGGTGTGCTTGATAAAATTGGTAAATCTCCAAAAGTTTTTTACATGTTGAAAAATGAAAGTGAAGTGTTGGCTAAATCCAATATTGACGGCAAGTTAAAAGAAACTATAGATGAAAATTTCATGATTATAACAGCTGATGGTAATAGAAAAGAGGGAGTAGAAGCTTTTGTTGATTGGTGTAAAGATAGAAACGAAAATGTTGAGAAGTCTGCGATTGAGTATGTGAAAACATTTGATAAATATTCTGCCTACAAAAAAGATGGCATCATTAATGGTAATTATAAAATTAAAAAAGCATTCGAATCTGTGTATTTGGATGATGTTTTTTATCTTGATTTTTATGCAATAGAAAGATTTGGGAAAACCAAGCTTGGTCAATTGCTATTGTATGCAAAACAAAGTCAGGATCTTCAGATGATAGAAGAATTAAATCAAAAAATTAAACCAGAAATTGTTTCTTTGATAAAAAAACAGAGTGTCGATGCTGTTGGTTTTATTCCACCAACTGTCAAAAGAGAAACTCAGCTAATGAGAGAAATAAAAAAAGGCCTTAATCTCTCTCTGCCCGAGCTTAATTTAGTTAAAGTCAAGACAAATGTGACAGTGCCACAAAAAACATTGAATAAGTTATCTCACCGTATTAAAAATGCTGAAAAAACTATTTTTGTTGATGATAATCGGAAATTTAATAAAGTATTGTTGATTGATGATGCTGTTGGTTCTGGATCTACACTAAATGAGACTGCTAAAAAAATTAAAGAGCAGGGAATTTCCGATAATGTCATAGGTTTGGCCGTTGTCGGTAGTTTTAGTGGTTTTGAAGTTATTAGTGAGGTTTAAGATGTGGAAACGGTGGGAATCGAACCCACGTCCAAACAAGGTAAACATATGACTCTACAAAGCTTAGTTTATCTTTTGATCTCGATTACTGTTCTGAAAGATAAACAGAACAAACAATAATCCAGCTCGTGATTTCGGATAAGAACGCGAGCAGCGAACTTAACCTATCCTGATTTGCGTCGCCTTAGTCATCCAATCAGGATTCAGATGGTAAGACGTCGCTAGCTTATTAAGATAAAGCGAATGCAAAGTCTCCAACCTTGTAAGGTGAAGCAATTGAATTGTTTTTTGCATTTGGTTTTTCTGACAGTTTAAAGATTTATCAGAGATCTGCTTTGCACATATGTTTACGATTTGTTCGTCTAAACCGATCGTCCCCTAGAAAGAAACGACAGAGTCGCACCCTTGTAGGGAAACAGTTATGACAGGGAAACAGACAAAAACATTTTTTATGGAATCTTTGCAGGCTTCATTTTGATATAACAGAAGCCGAAACCAATTCCATAAAAATTGTTTTTGGGAGTTTCCTTATCGTAATTTTTTCAAAGTTCTATGAATCTCACGGTCAGATTCGCGGCGTTTGATTGTCTCTCGTTTATCTCGAGTCTTTTTCCCGCGCCCGACAGCGAACTTAACCTTTACCTTATTTCCTTTATTATACAACGACATAGGTATCAATGTCAAACCCTTCTGATTCTCGATTTCAGCCAACTCCCTCAACTCCTTTTTAGTCAAAAGTAGGCGACGAGGACGCATTTGATCATAGTTATCAGGGGTATTATTTGCTTGGTAAGGAGGAATATCCAGCCCAATCAGAAAAGCTTCGTTCCCACGGATAACAACATAAGAACCAGAAAGATTCCCTCTGTTATTTTTAAGGGATTTCACTTCAAAACCGAATAATTCAATACCGGCTTCGTATTTATCTTGCACCTCATAACTGAAGGTTGCTTTCTTGTTGTTGACTAAAGTTGCCATAGGCTTATCTTATCATAATTTTTATGTATAATGAGGGGACTATGAGTGATAAAAAAGACCAAATAAAAAAACAAAACAAGGCAAAAAAGCCAGCAAATAAAAAAAATATCAGAACAATTTATAAACTTAAAAAAGGTGATAAGAAAAAAACTCCAAAAACTTTCTGGAATAATTTCTTTACTACAATTTTAATAATTTTAACTATAACTCTTCTGTACTCTTTTATAGTCGAAGATCAAAAGAACGAAGAGGAAATTGCTATTTCTCAATTAGCTCAAGATGTTAAAGAGCAGAAAGTCGAATCTATCGTTATTCGCGGTGAAGATATAGAAGCGGGTTATGTCGATTCTGAAGTGGCTTTTGTTTCTAAGAAAGAGGCGGGAACTTCTATTTCTGAGACTTTCACAAATTACGGTGTCACACCTGAACAGTTAGCTGGTGTAACTATTGATATACAAAATCAAACAGGTTTTGGTTATTGGCTATTGGTGGCTGGTCCATTTTTAATTCCTCTTTTCTTTATCATTTTCTTGATTTGGTATTTATCACGACAAGTTAAAGGTGCAGGAATGCAGGCTTTCACTTTTGGTCAATCAAACGCAAGGATGATGAATCCAAAAGACAAGTCTAAAGTGACTTTTGCTGATGTCGCAGGTTCCGAAGAGGCAAAGCAAGAGTTGAGTGAGATTGTTGAATTCTTGAAAAGTCCAAAGAAATTCATCGAGATTGGAGCGCAAATTCCAAAAGGAATTTTGATGATGGGTGCGCCTGGAACAGGAAAAACATTGCTGGCTCGTGCTACGGCTGGTGAGGCAAATGTTTCGTTCTTTTCAATTTCTGGTTCTGAATTCGTAGAGATGTTCGTCGGAGTTGGTGCTAGTCGTGTTCGCGATTTGTTCAAAATTGCCAAGCAATCAGCGCCTGCGATTATCTTTATCGACGAGATTGATGCTGTCGGTCGTGCTCGTGGAGTCGGCGTTGGTGGTGGAAATGATGAAAGAGAGCAGACCCTTAATCAAATTCTGGTTGAAATGGATGGTTTTGAACCAACTGACAAGGTAATTATTATGGCTGCTACAAACAGACCAGATGTTCTAGACCCAGCTATTATGCGACCAGGTCGTTTCGATCGTCGTGTAACTATTGATTTGCCTGATAGAAAAGATCGCGAACAAATTCTAAAAGTTCAATCTCGCAAAATTCCTCTAGCAGAAGATGTTAATTTCAAAGTCCTTTCTGAGAGGACTCCTGGATTCTCTGGAGCTGACTTGTATTCTCTAGTAAATGAAGCCGCAATTCTAGCTGCTCGTGAAGACCGTAAAAAAGTTTCTCAATTTGATTTGGTTCGCTCTATTGAAAAAGTTATGCTTGGTCCAGAACGCAAGAATCACTTGCTTTCACCAAAAGAGAAAAAAATTACCGCTTATCATGAGGCGGGGCATGCTCTTGTTGCTTCAATTTTGCCGAATGCTGATCCAGTTCACAAAATCTCTATTATATCTCGCGGACGCGCCGGAGGTTACACCTTGAAACTTCCAACAGAAGATCGAAAGCTACAATCAAGACAGGAATTCTTGGATGATTTAGCAATGACTCTAGGTGGATATGTTACGGAAAAAATGATTTTCGGTGATATTACAACTGGTCCTTCAAATGATTTACAAGTAGCAACAGCAACAGCCCGAGACATGGTTACAAGATACGGAATGAGTGATGAGTTTGGTCCAATCGCACTTGAATCAGGTTCAGGTAAGACTTTGTTTGGGCAAGGCGTTGATGACAAGGATTATTCTGAAAAGGTTGGTGATAAAATCGATGCAGAAGTTTCTCGTTTATTATCTGAGGCACGAGCTAAAGCAGAAGAAATTTTGACTGCTAACAGGAATATCTTAGAGATAATTGCCAAAAAACTACTTGAAGTTGAAACACTTGAAAGAGAACAATACGAAGCAATTTTAGATGCACACGGTATTGATTATAAAAATCGTGACGATAAATAATTCTGTTGTTTTTCAGAATTATAGATTAAAAAAACTTCAAAAATTGACTTAGATTGAAAAAATTGTATTGTTGTAAATAGACCTTGGTCTTAGACTAACAACAAAAACAAAACAACAGGAGGTGTAAATGAAAAATATTGTAAATAAAATACTTGTCTTTATCGATAATGTTCTTAATCTTTTTCTAAAGATTTTTATGGTGAATAGATTTCAGAGGCTTATCTTTAGACTTAAGATCTATAAAAATATAAGTAAAAATCTATATGAAATAGTTTGGGATCAAGTAGTTAATTATTTAAACTTTTGTCATCATCAATTTGAATTTACAATCGAAAATGATGAAAATAGGATTAATTTTAAAACTATAGATTTATCTAAATTTTCAAATAATAAAGGATGGAAAATTTCTTTTATTAATCTCAAGAAGACACCTGAGAGAAGGCGTATTTTAATGACCTTTGCAAAGGATGGTATTGAGAAATTCAAAGAAGACATCGGGTATTGTGTTGGTGGAAAAAATATTTTTGTAAAAAAAGATGATCCGCTGTCACGATTTACTGTGAAATCTATTATCGATTTAATTTCTATGATAGAAGATGATTCTCCTGATTACAGAATTAGAAAATTAGAAATGGAGGCTTGATTTGGAAACAGAACATGCAAAATTTATTTACCTAGTTCAAGATCTTGGTGATAAAAAACTTACTGGGAAAAAAGAAAATCTATCTAAATATTATAAAAAGGTAGATGATTTTTTTCAGCTTTTATTTCAAGTTTCAACTGAATTTGAATGGAAAAGGAGATTTGAGAGACAAGAGAGAAAGTGCGACATTGATACTGAAACAGAAACTTTCTTTACTTTTATTGGTTCAAGACGGCTTGAAGTCGTTGCAATAAAAGATATTAAGCCAGATTTAACCGAAGTCCTGAGAATCAGGATTTTGGTTAGAGACATGGCGATAACTGTTTTATTTAGTTTATGTTGCACTTATGATTTTGAGCATATCGCTTATGTTCCTAGAATCAATAGTTCTTTAACTTCTCGATACAGATTTTCTTTCTTTAAACTCTATGAGTATTTGAAAGAAAATACTACAAAGGCGCAATAGCGCCTTTTTTTCTTTGACTTTTTTACTTATAAAATTTGTGCACCCAGCAGGACTCGAACCTGCGACCGCGGAGATATAAGCTCCGTGCTACTACCAACTGAGCTATGGGTGCTGTAGTTTTTTTGCGAACCGATTTTAAAAAACATTCGCCTAGATGAAATACTAATCTGAAATGGAATAAAAATCAATTCTTAATTTTGTAAAAATGTGGCAATATTTTTACAAAATTTATTCAAAATGTATTTCTCTTTTGTTTTTAAGTTTATTTTGTAGAGTAGGGTATTTATCAAGAGGTTTTTTCTTTTTAAATTCTTTCTTAATTAACTTGCCCGCTTCATCTCTAGCGGCCTCAACCATTTTGATATTTTTGATAGCTTCCATACCTAAATCGCTGATACCCCACTGTTTGTTGCCAGAGAGCTCACCAGAGCCACGCAATTGTAGATCATGTTCTGATAGCTCAAAGCCATTTTTTGAGGTTTTAAGAGCTAATAGGCGGTCGATAGTTTTCTGGGTATTTGATTCCGTGAAAATATAACAATACGCCTGATGATTACTACGAATAACACGACCTCTCAATTGGTGAAGTTGCGCCAAGCCAAACCTTTCGGCGCCTTCGATGATAATCATTGTGGCATTTGGAACATTGACTCCGACTTCGATAACAGAAGTAGAAACTAAGATATCTATTTTCCCATCTTCAAATTCTTTCATTACAGAATCTTTCTCTGTCGGCTTCATTTTCCCATGGATTATCCCGATTTTGAATTCTGGAAAAATCTTTTCTTGGAGATACTTCGCCTCTGTTTTGACGGACTTAACATTTAGGGTGTTTTGCTTGTCAGGATCTGGCTCATCAATGCGAGGACAAATCACATAAGCTTGTCGACCGTTATTAATTTCTTTTCGAATGTTGTCGTATGTTTTCTCTCTTTCATTTTTTAAAACTATATCAGTGATAACCGGCTTTCTCCCAAGAGGCATTTGATCAATCAAGGTCAAATCGAGGTCTCCGTAAATTGTCAGAGCAAGAGTTCGAGGAATTGGAGTAGCGGTCATAGAAAGCAGGTGTGGTGCAAAATTATCTTTTTTGGCAAGTTTTTTCCTTTGTTCTGTCCCAAAGCGATGTTGCTCGTCGATTATGACAAGCGCCAAATTTTTAAACTTAACAGTTTTTTGAATCAGAGAATGAGTTCCAATTAGAATTGGAATTTGCCCGTCTTCAATCCATTTCAATAATTGTGCACGAGAAATTTTAGTAGCCTCGGTCGGGGAGACTTTTGAAGGAAATTTGTAGCAGCCAGAGCTTGTCATTAAACCGATTTGAACACCGGTGTATTCAAAATATTTAACAAAGTTTTCGAAATGTTGTTTAGCTAAAATTTCTGTTGGTACCATATAAGCCGTCTGGAGTTTGCCATGTTTATGGTCCTTTGGGTTGGTTTTTGTTACCGCATAAACTGCAGACGCAGCAACGGCAGTTTTTCCAGAACCCACGTCTCCTTCGAGCAGGCGAGACATTGGTTCGGGAGTTTGGATATCTTTTAAAATCGCATCAACGGCTTCTTGTTGTGAATCAGTCAGTTGAAAAGGAAATCGGCCGATAAAATCATTAATTGATTCTTTGGCGTCGCTGATAATGTATGAATCCAGTTTTTTAGCTTGTTGTCTTTGAATTTGTTTTTTAAGTTGAATGTAGAAAATTTCCTCAAAGGCGAATCTTTTTCTAGCAGACAAGGCATCTCTCTCTTTTCTGGGGGAATGAATCCAAATCAATGCAGTTTTTAGATGTGGCAAGTGATACTTTTCCAATATTTCTTCTGGGATTGGATCCTTCAAATTTTCAAATAAATTTTCTTCACCACTAGAGCCTTTGATAATTTTTTGAATTGTGTGGTAAATCCAATTTGAACTAATACCTTTTGATTCTTTGTAAACAGGGGAAAGAAAATCATCATCAATCTCTGATGAGAAAAGCGAATCAGAAGAGCCGACCTGAATAGAATCAACCTTTTCAATTTTAGGATTATTGATGGTTATGTTGCCAGATTTTGTTTCGCCAATTTCACCAGTGACGCAAACTAGATCTTCTGGTGAAAACATTTTGGCGATATAGGGTTGGTTAAACCAAATAGCTTTGATTTTTCCTGTGTCGTCCTCGATGATTGCTTCTGAGATTGCGACTTTGCTGTGGTAAGTTTTTTTGAGGTCGATTTTTTGAATTTTTCCGTAAACAGTTGCACCGGTTTTTGGAACTAGATTTTTAATTTTAACAACATCAAATTTTTCTCCGTAGCGTGTAGGGAAATGATAGAGTAAGTCTTCGATAGTTTCTATTTTTAGCCGCTCGAGTGCCTTTCTTTGCGATTCTGCGGTGCGAAATTTCTCTGTTACTTTGTCAGTTAGTTTCATAACATGATTATAGCATTTCATTAATCTTGCACAGAATTAGTTGATTTATATTAAAAATTGACTAATATCAAATATAGACTAATTCTGGTCTTTTTAATTTAAAAAGAAAGGAAATCAATGAAAATACTATTATTTGGATGCGGGCCGATGGCTGATGCTGTGGCTGATTTATGCTCTAAAAAAGAAGTTACCTGTATCAGAAATTTCTTTGATAAAGAAAATCATGATTCAGTCAATGTTCATGATACGGTCGCTATTTATTTTGGTAGCGGACGTGAACTTCCTAGACTTATTGAATTTTCTCAAAAGTCTAAGATACCGATTATTCAAGGTTCCAGTTACCCTGACGCTATTAAACACATGAACGAAGCAAAAGGGGTTGCAATTGTGCATGCTCCGAATCTTTCGATTCCTGTTGTAAAGTTTATGTCGTTGTTTCGTGAACAGGTAAAAGTTTTGAGTGATTTCATGGATCTATCAATCTTGGAATCACATCAAAAAGCTAAAAAGGATGTTTCCAAAACCGCTCGGGAAATGGCCGATATGGCTGGACTGAATCATGAATACATCGAATCAATTCGTGATCCTGAAGAGCAAGTCGAATTGCTCGGTGTTCCAAAAGAGCATCTGGGCGGACACGCCTACCACTTCTTCAATTTTGAAGGAATGGGGGTCAAGATTCAGACTTCAATCATGATTCATGGTCGAGAAACTTACGCTCTCGGGTCGTTATTGTTAGCTGCCGGGCTTCTCGAAAGAGGAATCTTGCTAGATTTTCAAGATGGCCCTGTAAAGTTTGTAGATATTCCTGATTCATTTTATTTGAATCGTGGATAATCAAAAAAACTTTTCTTTAAACAAAATCGCGCATTTCGGTGCGCGATTTTTTGTATATTTTCTCTTGCTAGTATAATTAATTCTATTTATTTTTCAGAATTTCAGTTGCTGGTATAAGCAGATTAGAAGTATCAACACTAGATATTTTTTGCGCCGGTATTCCTGCTATGGCGATATTTTCCTCATCAAAAGATTTATTTACCACTGAATTTGCACCGATTGCTATACCGTTAGCAATTGATATATCTCCATACATTTTTACTCCTGGTCCGATGTAACAATTATCGCCAATAATTGGTGCTCGGTCTTTGTATCCTGCTTCGGTTCCAATATTTACACATGTGTGCAATCTGCAATTCGATCCAATTTTTGTGCCTTCATTTATTATAATAGTTCCGTAGTGAGCAATAGACAAGCCAGGGCCAATTGTATTAGTTGGAATTGTAAAACCTAATTTAAGCGACAACCTCTTGAATCTTTTATAGGTAATAAATTTTTGTATAAGTGATATTTTTCCTTTTTTACAATTTTTATAATATTCTAGTTTTCTTAAAGTCTTTTGAAATTCCCAAACATGATTAGGTAAGAAAAAATCTTTTAATGCAGACTTAATACCGGACTTTTTTGGAAGTGCATTAGCAATCCTATCCGCCTCTAAATAATATTTGTAATCTTCTTTGGAATTTATCATGTCTATATTTTAACTTAAATTAATCAATTCAAAAGCGCTCTAATTTTTTAACTTAAGTCCAATTATTAAATTTGCAAAAAAACGCAGAAGAAATAATATAATGATTGGATTATAAAAATGATACAAATCAAAAATATCTCAAAAGAATACGGAACAAAAGAAGTTTTCTCAGGTATTTCATTCACAATCGACAAAAGAGAGAAGATTGCACTGGTTGGTAGAAACGGATCAGGGAAGACAACTCTTATGAAAATTATAGCTGGAATTGAAGAACAGGATTCCGGCGATGTTTCTATTCCTAAAAATATTAAATTAGCATACTCATCTCAAGTTATAGAACTAAAAAATAAAAATCAAAAAACTATAGATTATATAAAAGAAAACATAAATGATGTTCAAGAAAATGAAATATATAAGCTCATTAAGATATTTAAATTGGAAGACAATATTTTAAATTTTTCTCTTTCAAAATTGAGCGGTGGCCAAAAAACAAAAGTTTCACTATTAAAGATTCTCTTGAGTGATACCGATTTCATTTTAATGGATGAACCAACAAACAATTTAGATTTAGATTCGTTAATATGTTTAGAAAATTTTGTTAAGAAAAGTAATGCTGGCTTTCTAATAATTTCACACGATAGAAGATTTTTAGATAATACAGTTTCAAAAGTTATGGAATTAAAAGACGGGGAAATAAATATAGAAAAAGGTTCATATAGTGATTACTTGAAAAGATCGGAAGAAAAAATAAATCGACATAAATTAGAATATGAATCTCAACAGGAAAAAATAGAAGAACTTCAAAATACAGCAGATCAGAAAAAAGTTGATGCAACAAAGGGCGCTAAATACGCAGGAACAGATAATGATAAAATGCTGAGAAATTTTAAAAGAGAACAGTCAAAAGGATCTGCAAAAGAAGCAAAGAGAATTGAGAAAAGAATTGATAAAATGGATTTGGTTGATGAGCCAGAAAAACAGTCTAGTTTAAAAATAGAAATAGATAGTAGCGATTATAATGGAAATAATTCTATAGTCGCTAGAGATTTATTTGTTGGGTATGAAGATTTCAAAGCTGGACCTTTTAATTTTGATATTAATTTTGGAGATAAAATCTGTTTTATAGGAGATAATGGAACAGGAAAAACGACATTACTTAGAACAATTATAGGTGAGATAAAGCCAGTCGAAGGTGAAATTAATGTTGGCTCTAAAATTAAGTTTGGGAACTTGACTCAAGAACATGAAAACTTACCAGGTGATAAAACTTTATTTGATTTTATTAAAGAAAAAACTGACAAAGATGACAGCTTGATTTTCAATGTTTTAAAAAAGTTTAATTTTTCTGAAGATCAGATTAAAAAGAAAATCGAAACTTTAAGTCCGGGAGAGAAAACTAGGTTATTGCTAGCTTTGTTTACCGAGCAATCTGTAAATACATTGATTTTGGATGAGCCATCTAACCATTTAGATTTAGAAGCGTTGTCTGCGGTAGAAGAAGCCGTGATTAATTATGAAGGGACAGTAATAATTGTTTCTCATGATAGATATTTAATTGAGAAGATTAATCCAGAAAATATTTACAAAGTTTCAAAAAGCGGATTGAGTAGGGTTTTAGATTATCAGGGATATATTAACGATTTGAAAATAATTTAAAATATATTTTTTTATATTTGAGTGGTTAGGGTCACTCCGATATTAAATTTTCACTGCGGTGTACTCGGGTATGGTACCCCACACTCCAAGCCTTGTAAGGGTATTTTAGCATATTTCTGAAAGTGAAAATAAGGTTTGTGGGTCGGGAGTATATTTTTGTAAATGCTACAAATGAGACACTAAAGAGGCTTCCCAGACACTGTCTCATTTACATCAAATTTCATTACAGTCATACGCTCAAGCTTTGTGCCTGCTTCTGGCAAGGCTTCTCTACGCTCCATATCAAAGATGAATCGTACGAACAGGTATACAAAGTCGAATGCCATAAACTCTCTCCCTTGCTCGTCCTTGAGCGGATAATAGCTGACTCGTGGGTTTTCTGATTTTTCGTTACTGCCCATGAGTATATAACCACTGAAATCTTTTTTACCGAGGATAATATCTCGCACCTCATCAAACCGTGGCGACAGGACAAAATCTCGTCCGTGATCAAGACACACTAATTCATACCCAATTTTATACAAAGACCTCGCAAGAAGTTTTAATCGTTTCGCATCCATTTTTCTTGTACCACGAAAATCTAGTTTGAAACCTGTATCACTTTGATCTCGTACATGCTTCATAGTTTGAAGATGTATTTGGACGTGATCCTTGTCAGGGTTTTCTATTTTTAGATTTGGGAAATTGGCGACAGGAACTTTCCCTGATTTGCTTTCAATGCCATTCATGGTTCTCATGAATTTAATTCCCTCAAAATCAAGAAGTTCTGCATCAAGTTTTGATAATGTCTCGTTATTACAAGTATCACAAACAAATCCTTTATCTAAAATCTTCTCTTTGTTACCGAGTGATTCAGGAAAAATATGCTCAACACTATTGAATGAGTTGGTTGTGCTTTTACAAAAGATACATTCTTGAATCGTTCCCATACGTACATTATATCTCGTATTTAAGGTAAAATATGCATATGAAGCGTAAGAAGCCAGAATTCATATATCCATTTAAAGACAAGGAACATGAGGAGTCATGTAAATTTATTGATATACGAAGAATGAATATGGTTTCTGACCGTAACTCAAAAGTTGAGCTTACCGAAACGGTATACACTGGCGGATATCGAAAGGTTGAGTTGAAAGAAACAATCTACATCAAAAAAGGTAACGGTCAAAAACTTGGAGAATTACTTTACCTGCGACCCTACGACCAGATGCGTATAAAAAAGTTAATTGATTTTGTGGTGTACATAAACAAGGATGGTGAAATGTTCCTAACGAGAAAAGATTACGCAAAAGAACCTCTCGATTTCACACCTGACCAACGAGCAATCATTAGATTATTTTACGAAAGAAAAAATGTAACTCTTGAAGATGCAGTATCTATTTTAGGGACTTACAAAAATACAGAGTCGCTAAGAGTAACCATACGAAAAATAAATCGTCGTGTTGTTGGACATTTTAAACTTACCGAACGAGATGAATTTATTAAAGGAGATTTTGATAGAAAAAGAAAAGGATACGCTTTCAACCCAGACATTAGACTTGAATTCATAGACGACAGAGTGCTCGGCGAATAAGTGGAGTGGAAAAGTTTATAAAAAAGCCCGCAAATACGGGCTTTTTTAGTATTTATATCCCTCAAAGTTACAGATTACAGCTTCTTTTTTAAGATCTATGCTCAATGCAGATATACACATATCTACATTATCAACTAACCAATATAACTATGAGTAAAAAATTAGTTTGGCATACGGAGAAACGTAAAGTGAAGGATTTGATTCGATACGAAAAGAATCCTCGAATACTATCCCCGACACAACTTGAAGGACTCAAGCGGAGTCTTAAAAAGTTTGATCTGGCAGAATTGCCCTGCATCAACACAGATGGCACTTTAGTCGCTGGTAACCAGCGAGTGATGGTTCTGTCTCTTCTTGGTCGAGAGGATGAGGAGATTGAAGTGAGAGTCCCAAATAGACCACTTTCGGAAAAGGAATTTAAAGACTACCTACTTACCTCAAATCGAAGTGGTGCATCTTGGGATTTTGAAAAACTTGCAAGAGATTTTGATCTCGATGAACTCCTTACTGCGGGTTTTGATTCATTTGATCTTTCAAATATTTTTGATGACAACCTCGAAGTAGATGACGATGATATTGATCTTGAAAAAGAACTCAAAGAAGCTCAAAAAACAGACATAAAATTGGGTGACAAATTTTCACTCGGCAATCACGTTTTAATCTGTGGAGATAGTACTAAAAAAGAAACGGTTACTGAGCTAGTAGGTTCTGAGCGGATAGATCTAATCAATATAGATTTTCCATACAACATAGGCGTAGATTACTCGGCAGGATTAGGGGGTAAGCAAAATTACGGAGGAACTATTAATGATAAAAAATCAGATGCTGAATATAAGGAGTTTCTTGCAAGCATCTTAAAAAATGCACTAGAGATATCGAAGAACGACTGCCACGCTTTTGCATGGCTTGATGAAAAATATCTTGGAACGATGCAAGATGTTTTCAAGACGGTCGGTATTGATTTCAAACGACTTTGCCTATGGGCAAAATCACAGCATAACCCAACTCCAAAAATTGCCTTTAATCGTGCTGTGGAACTATGTATGTATGGCGTGCGAGGAAAGCCTTATCTTTCCGACAAGATAAAGAATCTCACTGAGTTTCAAAACAAAGAGATATCTTCAGGAAATAGACTGATTGAAGATGTGTTGGACATGTTCCAGATATGGCTTGTGAAAAGATTACCGAGTTCCCAATACCTTCACCCTACTATGAAGCCTCCGACCCTATACGAAAAAAGTATCAGGCGATGCAGTAAGCCCGGCGATGCAATTCTTGACCTGACAGCAGGGTCAGGGAGTCTTCTCGTGGCTTGTGAATCCCTCAAACGTCGAGCATTCCTTGCAGAGATCGAGCCAGTTTTTTGTCAGGTAATTATTAATAGATTTAAGAATATATCCGATGAAAAAGTCACCAAACTCAATTAAATACGGGGATACATTTCAATTAGGATCGCACCTCTTGTTATGTGCAGACTCTCGCAACAAAGACATGGTCGCAAAGCTTGTTGGCAAGCATAAGATAAAGGCAGTGATATCAGACCCTCCCTACGGAGTGGCAGTAACTGAAAGCAAAGAAGGATTCAAAACACTCGCCAAGAATAAGCCAATCTTAAATGACCACCTACAAAGTGATCAGGAGTATAAAACTTTTTCTCGTGACTGGGTTGAAGCAATTCGACCACATCTTGATCGTAAGAATAGTTTTTATATCTTCAATTCAGACAAGATGATATTTGCTCTTCGTGACGGAATGCACGATGCAGGATTAAAATTTGCACAACTACTTATCTGGGTAAAAACACATGCTGTTATTGGTCGAATGGATTACGCACCACAACACGAACTTATTGCTTATGGGTGGCATGGGACACATGAGTTCTTGAAATCAAAAGACAAGAGTGTTTTAGTCTGCCCAAGACCAAACAAAAGCAAGATGCACCCTTCGACAAAGCCGATTGAGCTTATTCGTAGACTCGTACTAAACAGCACCCGAATCGGAGATGTGGTGTTTGATGGATTTCTTGGATCAGGCACGACACTACTAGCATGTGAGCAAACAAAGCGTATGTGCATCGGAGTCGAGATGGATACTGAGTACTGTCAAACAATCATTGATCGTTTTGAAAAACTCACCAACATCAAAGCGAAAAAACTATGAGTAGAAAAGATTCAATCAATGAGCGTCAAAGCAAAATCAGGGATGCACTTCTTGATCAGTTAAGGCGTACGCCAACGCTTGAAACCTCTTGTCAGAAGGTTGGTATTTCTCGTGCGAGCGTGTATAGGTGGATTGCAGGCAGTAAGAAGTTTGAGCGACAAGTTGATGAAGCATTAAATGACGGACGGAAATTCATGTCTGATATCGCTGAAAACCAACTCTTCTCTCTCATTGGTGACAAAAAAATAGAAGCTATCCGTTTGTATCTCTCAACTCATAATCCTCGATACAGCAACAAGCTTGAACTATCAGGAAGTGTTGAGACAAAAGAGAAACCACTTACGAAAGAAGAGAAAAAGCACATCCGTGCCGCCCTCAAACTTTCATCACTACGCAAACATGCCAAGTTTAAAGATACAAAGGAATAGTGATGAGGATATCTTTGAGAAAATTCTTACAGATCAGGTCGTAAGAAAGCATACTGTACAAAATAGTTTTGAATTCTTCTTCCCGATATATTTTCATCAATACATGGAATATGAGACAGCACCCTTTCATGAGGAGATGTTTCGTATTCTTGAAGACGAGCAAATCAAGCTTGCGGTTTTTGTTGCATTCCGTGGATCAGCAAAATCAACCATCATCTCAACGGCATATGTCCTGTGGTCTATTCTCGGAATTCAGCAACGAAAACTTATTGTCATTTGTGGTCAGACTGAACAGAAAGCACGGCAGTATCTTTTGAACATCAAGAGTCAACTTTTAAATAACGAACTACTGAGAAAAGACCTCGGACCATTTGAAGAAGAAAAGAATAATCTCGGTAATGCCACTGCTCTTATTATCAAGCGACTCAATGTGAAGATAATGATTAGCTCGGTTGAGCAAAGTATCCGTGGTATGCGACACGATCAATACAGACCAGACCTTATTATTCTTGATGACATCGAAGATACTAATTCAGTAAAAACACGAGCTGGGCGTGACAAGACATTTAATTGGCTTGTGAGTGAGGTTATTCCCGCAGGAACAAAGAAAACTCGCATTATTGCTGTGGGTAATCTTCTACATGAAGATTCTGTATTGAAACGTCTGCAAAAGCGTATTGAAGGCGATGAAATGAGGCGTATCAAATCAGTCTATCGAGAATACCCAATCGTAGATGGAAAAGGTAATCCTTTGTGGCCCGGCAAGTATCCGACCATTGAAGACGTTGAGGCTGAAAGAGAAAAGACCATGAATGAGGTCGCATGGTTTCGTGAGTATATGCTCCAGATTATTACTACAGACGAGCAAATCGTATCTCCTGAATGGATCACATTTTATGACAAGATGCCTGCGGATGGATTCAGAAGTATCTGTATCGGTATTGATTTGGCGGTAAGTGAAAAAGATTCTGCTGATTGTACTGCTATTGTTGTTGCATATGTATACGGCACAGGAAAAAACATGAAAATCTATATTCAAAAACATCCCTACAACAAGAGAAGTTCATTTCCTGTACATGCAGAATTTATTAAAGCATTAGTAGCAACTGAAAAGTTAAAGCATAACCGAGTAAAGTTGTATGTTGAAGATGTTGGATATCAAAAGGCATTGATTCAATTCTTTGAAAGCCAAAAATATGACATTGAAGGGGTACCTACTGGTAGAAATGACAAAGGTGCACGATTGCGACTTACAACTCCACTATTAAAGGATGGGAGGATTCTATTCCCTGAAAGTGGGTGTGAGGAATTAATTGATCAACTCCTTGGATTTGGAAAGGAAAAACACGATGATCTAGCTGACGCTTTTTCTATCGTGGTTCTTAAAATCATTGAGAACAATCCAGTTGCGGGTGGAATATTATTTGGTTAGTTCTCGGTACTTTTATTTTGACTATCTTGAGTTTTGTTTAAAGCTCTATCAAACATCTTTTCCATACGGTTTTGCATCTTATTTATGATGGGGGTCATAATGAATTTAACTTCTTTCATATAGAATTCTGCACCTTTCTTTGAGTCACCGTTAAAAACTCCGTAGATAACAGCAAGTATTACTGCACCAATCAATAATGCTCTTAAAATCTTTTTAGGTATGTTAAAGCTCCAATCATCCATGTTAGTGAAATCTTAAACCACTCCTTTTTAGTTCTTCCTTAATCTCTAGATAATCAGGCATGGCTTTGGCTACCAGATTCCAAAACTTCTGAGAGTGGTTAAATTGTCCGAGATGACAGAGTTCGTGTACGACTATGTACTCAGCGAGACGTTCAGGTAGCAACGCAATCTTATAGTTGAAATTGAGATTACCTTTTTTAGAACAGCTACCCCAGCGAGTCTTCTGGTTTTTGATATTAATTTTATTAAAGGAAAACTTGTATATCTTGTTGAATTTTTTGACCTTTTCCTCAGCCAAGACCAGAGCCTGTTCTTTATATTTTTGATACTCAACATTGGTATTTTTCTTTTTGAATACATCAGCAAACTGACTAAAGTAATCTAATTTATCGATGACCCATTGAGATCGCTGTATGATGAATTTCTCAATAACAGAAACATCAACATTTCTAGGGGTGGTCACAATAAAAGCACCGTCACAATAAATTGCGAGGCGGAGTCTTTTTGCTCGCTTACTTACCTTGAGCGTATATGGAACTTTTCTTTTGTGAAGTTCTATATGCTTTTTCATAATTAGAATTTTTTAATTACCACATCAATGAGTCGGTTTAGGTATTTGTGGAAGTCAGAAATCTGAATCTTGCCTTTGTAATCCTTGAGGATTAATTCTTGTAGTGTTCTCTTTGCTTCTTTGATAAATTCTTCACGCTTTGAAGAATCTTGCCATCCTTCATCGAGCACATCTTCTAGTCGAGATGACATTTCCTTGATGAATTCTTTGATAACAGTTTTATCAGATTCACCAATAAACTCCTCAGAAATAACAAACAGTCCGTATTCGTGAAGTGAGTATCCTAGTTCCTTAGCTTCTTCTGTCTTTGTCTTAATGTCATTAAGCAACTCGTAATATCGCTTGATACGCTCAGCGAGATCAATCTGATGTTTTTCAAATTCTTGTCTGATAGAAGTTAGTCGTTCCCCAAAACCTTTAAATGCAGGGTGAGTATCTATGTTAATAGATATTTCACGCTTAAGCATTTTCTCAAGGTTGAGAGCCTTGTCTTCTTCAGGAAGCTTGTCCAACTTATTAAGTGTTGCAAGGTCATGAACTGACAACTCACGGAAGTTTTTAGTGATTCCTTCGTAATCGATTTTGTCTTGAATAAGGTTTTTGATCTTCTCTCCATATTCGGCAAGAGAAAACGCATCAACTCCTTCTGGTTGAAATTCCTTACTAAAAGCAAGGTAGAAGCTAGTGATCCATTCAAACTTTCGCAAGTACTCAATAAGGAATGGGTCAGGAGAAAGTATCTCAAACAACATCTTTAGGCGACTGTACTTATCTTTAAAGAATTGTTGTTTGCTCTGATTGTCGATAAATATCTTTAGACATCGACGAAGATTATCGATTGAAGGGTCTTCGATATTAACTCCTTCAAATAGACTCATGACTTCATCGAGTACTTTTTTGAAGTCCTCCTTCAGTCTCTCGATGTTTATCATTGCACTATCAACAACACTCTCATCAAAGTTGAGTGCGTCATAAAGGTTTTTTGTCACACCATAATAATCAATAATCTTTCCACATCCTTTATTTGGATAGACTCGATTAGTACGAGCAATAGCCTGAAGAAGATTATGATCTCGTAATGGCTTATCGAGATACATAACCTGTTCAACAGGTGCATCAAAACCAGTCAAAAGCATGTCACAGACCAATAGGAATTTTAGAGGATGAGATGGGTCTTTGAATTGCTCAATGATTTTCTCTCTCTTCTGTTTATTAGTGTTGTATTTCTTAAGATCATCACTATCACTATTTGGATCCGCCGGAGAATACACTACCTCAGACCATTCAGACGGCACAAGCTTGTCTAGTAGGTCTTTATACTTTGCTGTCGCTTCACGGTCATAACATACAATCTGTGCTTTAAATCCATTAGGCATGACGTAGAGCTTGTAATGTTCAACAATATCTTGTATGACAGCCTCCATTCGCTTCTCTAACTTTACAAGTGCTTCTTTCTTTCCGTATCTCTTTGTAAGAAGTTCTTTTTGTTCCTTACTAAGTTCAGCGGTCAGTTCATTAAATTTCTTATCTACGGTTTCCTCATCAATAAAGAATTTTGATAGCCGTGCCTCGTATGTAACAGGTAAAGTAGCACCATCATCAATGGCTTGCTGAATTGAATAGTAGTCTAGATATCGCTCTCCCTCTTCACCAAAGTTACGATGAGTGTTGATCGTCAACTTATCAATAGGAGTTCCTGTAAATCCAAAGAAGAACGCATCCTTGAATGCATTACGCATTTTGATAGCAGATATACCTTCGTTGTCTCGATGGGCTTCATCAGATAAAACAATCACATTGCCATCGATACTTTCTATTTCCTCAAGCTCTGTAAATTTCTGAATAGTTGAAATGAAGATACCTCGGTCAGCCCCTTTGATTTTCTTTTCAAGGTCTTTGCGAGACTCAACACGAATAAGATTTTGACCACCCCATGCTTCAAACTCTTCAAATACCTGATCATCAAGATCAATACGGTCGATAAGGATAAATACTTTTGGGTTCTTTAGTTCAGGAGCATAGCGAAGCTTCCATGCAGTGAAAAACATAGTAAGGGTCTTTCCTGATCCTTGTGTATGCCAAATCAGACCTTTCTTATAGTCGCCATCTTCAACTCGCTGAACAATTTTATTGGTTGCATAAAGTTGCTGATAGCGAGCAATCTTTTTTGTGATTCCGTCCTTTTTCTTTTCAAAAACAATAAAGTTCTTCAGGATATCGAGAAGCTGTTCTTTTCCAAATAGGAAGTAGAGGGTTGAATCTAATTCATCCTCAAACATCTTTGGCTCATTATGTGGATCTTCTCGCCAAGTCAAAAAGTATTGCTTTGGAGAATAGGTTGCTCCGTAGACAGTCTTAAGTCCATCGGTCGCAATGTTGAAACAGTTTGGCAAGAATAGCTTGGAGGCAACTTTTTCGTATCGCTTAATCTGATCAATAGCATTCTCAAAACTTACTGAGCTAGAAGCGGTAGGGCTTTTAGCCTCAATATCAGATACTGGTAAGCCGTTAAGGAATATCATTACATCAGGACGGATGTTCTCTGTCGTACCTTCAAAATAGAACTGGCTTGTTACAACAAATCGATTGTTGTCAGGGTTTGTAAAATCAACAATTTGAAAATCACGGTTCTTGCCAGTGGCAGGATCCTTGAGGTTAACCCCGTTTCGCATTGCAAAAAGAAATGCTTCGTTGGTATCCAGTTTCTTTATTTCTCGAACAACACTTAAAGCCAAATTTTCATCAATGCCGTTTATTTTCTGAACAGACTCTAGTAAATGAGAAGTAATTATGAACTCGTTTTCAAAAGTACGAAGCTTTGAAAATTCTTCGGCAGGAATAAATTCATAGCCAAGATTTTCTTGGATGAATTTAATGATATGTTTTTCTATTGTATATAATTCGTTGAATTTCATGTTATTTGGTTCTTACTTTTCCACTCAAGAGATCTGCCATTAACCCTTGCTTAAGCTCTGATAATTTAAATTTTAAGTTTTCGCTAATTAATATCTTGTTATCAATAGAAGAAATAATCTCGGCTATTTTATGTTGTTTTTCTAAATCAGGAACTGGGATAAAGGTATCTCTGATAACAGCTTGCGATATATTCGGTTGAGCAGCACCAGTTGCTTGATTAACAAAATCTTTTGTTATCGTCAGTAAAAATTGATACAAAAATTCTGGATAAAATTTGTCATTCGGCAAAACTCCACAAATTGCTTGATTCGTTGAGGATTCAAAATCTAATAAACCAACCTGTCCTGCGGTTGCACCATACATTGCAATAAGAATTGTATTACGAGGAAATACTTTTGCTGATGAGTCTTCCAAAGCCTGTTTTGTAATAAATTGTTTTGATGTGCTTACATGACCCTGACGAACTTCACCGCTTGTTAACCAAGGGATTGTTCCATTTTCGTAGTATTCTCGCTTACTTTTTAGCGGAGTCCCTCCAGAACTAGTTACGCAAACATCTCCGAGTCTTACCCATTTCTCATTTTTCTCATTTATATACTCAGAAAAAATCTTATGAGTAAGGGATGTCTTGAGTCTTTTGGTTGCATTAATAATTTCACTAATTTTAGTAATATTGTCATCAACCGCACTCAAAATATCTGCTATCTTCCTCTGTTCTTTAATTGAAGGAATGACGATATCTAGTTCTTGGTATTGCGAAATGTAATGTCGCTTATGGTTAGCGATTGGGAAAGTAAAAGATTTCATGATCTCATAAACAAATTTGAGGTCTGTGTTCTGGTCTCGGTTCGTGAGAATTTTTATTGCGGAAGATTTTACCTTAAATGGGAAATCGACATATTTACTATCAGTAGTAAAATCATCAAAAATAATTGCGGGAGTATCCGTATACACACCATCAGTTTCGTTTGTGTAACCTAAAACAAAAGACTTGTTAGCTGTGAGTACAGCCGTCTTTCCTGTAGTGGTGTAACTTGAGCTTTCAACAATATATTTTGTTGGTTGCTCAAAATCCAAAAGATCCTTAATCTTCTTTACGCTCCAATCCTTAGGAATATTCTTTTGTAATAAGTTAGTCTTCATAATTAGTCATGTGTTTTTACTACCTCAAAATCGTGTATCGCATCTTTTAGGGCCACAGCACGGTCAATGTATGTATTGTGGTTGGCGATAAAATCTTCCCATTTAACTGGATGTGCATAGGAATGGTCCCACCCATGGTGGTGATATCCGTAGCAGGTATCACACAGTGAATGATTCTTATCTTTCCTGTTGAACATATTATTCTTTATGATGTTAAAGAAGTTTTGAGTTTGCCAACTTCGAACACCACAAGGTCTATCGATTACCGCATGATCGTAACTACCGTTACTATCTGGTAATGCGACTAAAATTAGACCATTTGTCCAACTTGTTTTTTCTCCACGTTGTTGAACTCGCAAAGAATAAGAAATCTCATTTGGAATCCATTGTTCTTCTTGAGGTTCGTAAGCATCAATCATGTTTGGAGAGAGAAGCACGATTGTTATAGAACTATCAAAGAGTTTGTCTTTTAGTTTAGAGTGGATTGTTGTATCTGATAGATGACTTGCATCATCATCACTTTTTTCACCTTTATAAATATGCTCAGCACCCACAACTTCAATTATTTTATCTACATAATGTCTAGGTGTGTAAAGATAATTTGTGTCCTCAGTAGGTGTGTATTCAGGCAAACCCAAAACATCATAATCTTTATATTTGTAGCTAACGAATATTTTTTTTGATGTATTGCTTTCCATATATTAGTTTGCGTTTACTACTAGATATATTGCACAGGCAATTAAAGGTGCGTAGAAAAACAATAAGGTTGAAGAGAGCATACAAAAGAAAATTGTATTTTTCTTATACTTTTGAAATTCAGTAACATCCATTGAAAAATCAACATCTTTAGCGTTTAATTTCCTCACTTTGTTATATAGGTCTCTATACATTCTTTCCAGAGATAGGAAATAGCCATCATATATCCATGAAATGATCATGACCAAAATGACAAGTAGGAATGGCAAAACATCACCACTTATCTGAGACAACAAGGCTAAGACACCGGCAACCAAAGTAATAACCCATCCTCGTAGGTAGAATAGATTTCCCGCCATTCTAGTAATTACACCTTGAATTAACTCCAAGTGCTTTAGTTTATTTTCATTAAAGTTTGTTTCTTCCATATATTTAATAATTATTTCTTATACTTATCGCTTCTTCGACCAATCTCTCAAGATTATTTTTTATATCACCGTACGCATCATAAGAACTTGGGTTGTAACAAGTCACTATTGAGGACATTGACCTTCCACTGACCGTGAATTGTTCAAAAGGATTTTTCCCTTGTCGGCTGATCCCATTTCTTGGACACTTCAGGTTATGAATGTAGATACCCACAAGACCACGACCGTCGTTCCATGCTTTTTTGATTTCATATTTGACCCATTCTCGATCTGCAGTATCTTCACCAATCAGAACGACTACACAGTTTTTATACTTCATGTTCTGATCTATCCAGTTTTCAATAGCTTTTGTTCCTCCACGCTTAACTTGTTCCCAGTCATTTACTGAAACAGGAGTATTACCCTCGATTGTGCCAATGTTTCTTATTTGCTGAACTCGCATTACATCCTTATCGAAATGAAAACTATAGAAAATTTGTCTTTTAGTATTTGCCATATTGTTAATAATTAAGTTCGTCTAAATATTTTTCGACTAATTTATCCGCTTCCACTAACTCTTTTTTAAGAGAGACAATTTCACTTCTAACTTTTTTTACATCAACAACTTCATCTTCCTCAGAAGAATCAACGTATTCATGAATGTTTAGGTGAAAGCCTTTACTTTCAACATCATCTAGAGAAACGACACGAGCATACTTCTCGATATCTTCGTAGCTGTTAAACGCTTTTACTATCTTGCTAACATCCTGAGGTCGTAGGGTGTTTTGATTTTTTCCCTCCTGAAAATCTTTTTCTGCATCGATGATCAAAACCTTGTTTTTCTTTTCCTCGGCTTTGTTTTTATTGAGAATTACCACCACGGCAGGGATACCTGTACCGTAGAAGAGTTTTGGGGGAAGAGCGACAATCGCCTCAACAAGATCGTTTCTAAGTATTTGCTCACGAATTCGTGCCTCGGCATTACCTCTGGTTAATACACCGTGTGGCAACACAATACCTGCACGACCATTGGTGTTCATTGATTTAATGATATGAAGAACAAATGCGTAGTCAGCATTTTTATCTGGTGGAGCATCATATCCTTCAAGACGACCGAACTTTGTTTTGAATGCCTCGTACTCCCAGTCTTTAATTGAATATGGAGGATTGGCAACTACGATATCAAAAGTCTGTAAACCTCCTTGTTGATTAAGGAATTGTGGGTTTGCCAGTGTGTCTCCTCGACGAATGTCAGCACTATCAAGCCCATGAAGGAACATGTTGATTTTTGCGATTGCAAAAGTAGCGAGGTTTTGTTCTTGTCCGTACAAGTAAAGAGTTTTAGCAATCTTCTCGCCAGATTTTTGTTTAAGATAGTCGTATGCTTCCAAAAGGAAACCACCTGATCCAACTGTTGGATCATATATGTGATCTTTTTGGTGAGGTTTTAGAATGCCCACGATAACTTTTTCAACTTCACGGGGTGTGTAGAACTCGCCACCTTTCTTGCCTGCGTCTGCTGCGAATTGCTTGATCAAATATTCGTATGCATCACCGAGAAGGTCGGAGCTGATGTATGTATTACCAAAATTGTACTGAGAAAAATGATTGATAAGACGTTGAAGCGTTTCGTTTGGAAAACGATCTTTGTTTGCAAAATCTAGGTCTTCAAAAATCTTATCGAGCTTAGGACTGTTCGCATTAGCTAGTTTTTCAAAAATGTCATTAAGCTTCCGTCCAATGCTTTCTGCTTGTTGGGTAACTTTCTCCCATCGGCAATCCTTCGGTACTTGAAAACGGTGGTTGTAGTCCGCACGAGCGATGTCCTCATCGTTGTACTCTTTCATTACAGCGTTAAACTCTTCATCCCATACGTCACTCATTCGTTTATAAAAAAGAAGACCAAAGATATATTTCTTGTAGTCTGAACTATCGATTTTTCCACGGAGAATGTCAGCACTCTTCCAAAGGAATGATTCCAATTGAGGAAGTGTCAATTTGCTACCCATTTTGTCTACGATTGCCTCAATATCCTGTGGACGATATTTTCGGTCTTTTCGTGGTCCAACCCTAAGAGGAACGAGTGTTCCGTCTTTTTCCCAATTACGCAAAGTATCCTGATGGATGGAAAAAATCTCTGCTACCTGCCCGATAGAGAGTAGTTCTGGCATCCCCTTAAGTTTTTCTTGTATATCTTTTCTCATATGTTGTAATTTGAGTCTATCAGATTCAAGATACAAAGTCAAGTGTTCATAGGTTTTCATAGGTCTACATCTTAGCTTACGTTGAAAAATAAGGGTAATTTAGTTACCAACAGCTAGGAAGTGGGACGCTCTGGACTCCTACAAAGAGTTGCGTCATTAATGTGTTATATGAAAATAACAGCACCGCAGGGCTTTGAGATAGCCCAAGAAGACATAAAGACCATTAAAACCCGATATTGCCTCTATGCTCGAAAGTCGAGCGAGTCTGAGGAACGGCAAGTCCTATCAATAGATTCCCAGATCAAGGAAATGCTCCAGTTAGCAGAACGTGAGGGACTGGAGATTGTATCCATGAAAAGAGAGAGTCATTCTGCAAAGGAAACTGGGCAACGACCCGTATTTAACGAAATTGTCGAGGAGATACGAGACGGTAAATACAATGCCATTCTCACGTGGGCACCTGACCGTATCAGTAGAAACGCAGGAGACCTTGGAAAGATAGTAGACTTAATGGATGCAGGAAAACTTTTACAGATACGAACATTCGGTCAGACATTTTCAAACAATCCAAATGAGAAATTTCTCCTGATGATTTTAGGGAGTCAGGCAAAACTCG
>JAACPR010000023.1 GCA_009995365.1 Candidatus Parcubacteria bacterium
ATCGCTAGTGTATGCAATTATTGGTTCGATTGTTGGATTGGTATTGGTGTATCTTGTCTTAATACCATATGTAAATGCGAATCCTATAGATTTTCCTTTTAGTGATGGTATTTTAGTTGCGCCAGTTTTTTCAACATCTGTCAGAGTTGTTATTTTGATAATTGTAACAGCACTTGCAGGTTACATACCTTCTAGAATAATTATTAGAAAAAATACATTAGACTCGATTTTAGGTAGAAATTAATTATGAAAAATATTATTGAAGCAAAAGGAATAAAGAAAACTTATATAAGTGGAAAAATTGAAACACCGGTTTTGAAGGGAATTGATATTAATGTAAGAGAAGGAGAATTTTTATCTATTATGGGTAGGTCAGGAGCAGGAAAGAGCACTTTGATGTATCAGTTAAGTTTACTCGATGTTCCAACTAGTGGTGAGATTAATGTTGATGGAACTGATATCTTGTCATTAAAAAATAGAGAAAAAACCTTATTCAGGTTAAATCATCTAGGGTATGTTTTTCAAGATTATGCTTTGGTTCCAGAATTAACTGCTGTAGAAAATGTATCATTACCACTTCTTCTTCGGGGTATGTCTCAAAAAGATGCCATTAAAAAGGCAGGAGAGACACTACAGAGATTAGGTTTGGAAAGGCAAATTAATAATTTACCAAGCCAGTTGTCAGGTGGTGAACAACAAAGAGTTTCAATCGCCCGTGCTATTGTTGATGAGCCTAAAATTATTTTTTCTGATGAGCCAACAGCCAATTTAGATGCAGAATCTGCTAGGGTTGTAATAGATTTATTAAAGGATTTAAATAAAAAAGGACAAACAATTGTTATGGTGACGCATGAAGAAGAATATGGAAGAGAGACAGATCGCATCCTGCATTTATCTGATGGTAAAATAGATCGAGAGGATGTAATAAATCACAATAAATTTAAATAACAAAAAACCGCATCGAAGTGATGCGGTTTTTTGTTAAAGAGATTAAACTCTTTTTACTTGTGTAGCGTTTGGTCCTTTTGGTCCTTCAGCAATCTCGAACTCAACTTCATCACCTTCTTTAAGGTCATCAAAGTTTGTGTCTAGTAGTTCGTTCATGTGAAAGAAAAGATCCTTGTCGCTACCTTCGTATGAGATAAAGCCGAAGCCTTTGTCCATCACACGAGCGATTTTTCCTTTTTGCATTTATTTTTTGACTAAACTTATAAAACTCAAATAAATACTAAAGAAATTACTTAAACAGAACTCTTCCAATAGATATTTGATTAAGGCTAATATAACATTAATTAGTTTAAAAGTCAATCAAGTTATCCTAGTTGACCAGCAACATAACCAGTTGTCCAGCATAATTGTAGAGAATAACCACCAGAAGGCCTATTAATATGAAGTATATCACCGGTCAGATATAAATTGTCATAAAGCTTAGATTTCATTGTCCTTGTGTCTACTTCCGAAAGGGGAATTCCACCATCTGATATGACAGCGCGGTCCATGCCCATTAGTCCTTCTATGTTTATTGGCATCGCTTTTAATAATTGAACAATTTCTTTTCTTTCTTCTTTTGTAACACTGTTAACTTTTGTATTAACATCATCTACAATATGAAATTCAATTAAAGCATTTTCTAATCCAGGAGGAGTTATTTCTTTTGCGATATTTTTAAAAGATTTATTTTTATTGTTATCAAATGTTTTTAAAATATTTTTTTCAAGTGACCCGTGGTCTGTATCAGGGTAGCAGTCTATTTTGGCTGTGACAGATCCCTCGTGCAGTAGGTCTCTTACTTTGTGGGCAGAATTTAAAATAAGCGGACCTGACAAACCAAAATGGGTAAATAAGATCTTTCCTACTTTAGAAAATGATTTTTTACCATTAACAAAAAAAGTTATTTTCATAAAAGAAAGGGAAGTTCCTGATAAATCCTTGACCCATTTGTCAGAGGCTTTTAATGGGACAATATTAGGTGATGACTCTTTAACGGTGTGCCCAATTTTTTTAAGCCATTTGAATCCGTCGCCGGTTGACCCTGTTTCTTGATGAGAGCTTCCGCCTGTGGCAATAATGAAATTATCGGCATAATACTTACCAATTCTAGTTTCTATATATTTAATGTTTCTTTGTTCTTTGTCTGCTACTACTTTTATTACGGGATTGCCAGTAGAAATATTTATATTTTTCCCTGATGCGTATTTTTTCATTACCTTAACAACATCACTAGCTTTTTGAGTTTTAGGGAAAGCTCGGTTTCGGGCTTCGACAACTAATGGTAAATTCCTTTTTTCAAAAAAGTCAAAAGTGTCTTGAATGTTAAATTGTGAAAATGGTGAGAACAGAAACTTTGCAGAATCTCCAAATTTTTTCAAAAACTCCCTTACATCAAAAGTGGCATTAGTAACATTGCACCTACCACCACCAGTTATGGAAAGTTTCTCGCCAAGGCGAGGGTTCTTTTCCAAGATTAAAACTTTCTTGCCATTTTCAGCTGCGGCACCGGCAGCCATCATGCCAGAGGCACCACCCCCAATTACAATCAAGTCATATTTTTCTTTCATTTCTTTAGACATTTTATTAAGGACTATTAGAACATTAATTTTATGTTAAGTAAAGTTCTTGTGCTGAATTTTATCTCGATACATCCTTGTTCATCTGCTTGAAAAGCCTCTCTATGATACTTGATATAGTAATATAATTTATTTGATGTATAATTTCTGCATGGCAAAAAGAAGCACAGGTATTGAGAAAACTAAAACATCTCGTTCTAAAAAGACGAAAAAGCGTCTTGAAATAAAGAAAGAAATGTTAGCTGCAAAAACAGCTAAGAAAAATAGAAAGGGAAATAAAAAATAGTTTCAGTCTCAATCAAATAAAGAAAAAATAAAATCTTTTAAAGAAGGTTTTATTTTTTATGCTAAACTTGTAATCAATGAAACAAAAAGAGGCCTTGAAGGTTCTTAAAATGGGTAATAATGTTTTTCTAACTGGTCCTGCGGGTTCTGGTAAAACTCATGTTCTAAACGAATACATTACTTTTCTAAAAGAACATGGTGTTGGTGTGGCTGTTACCGCTTCGACTGGCATTGCCGCTACACATTTAAAAGGGGTGACAATTCACTCGTGGTCCGGTATTGGAATCAAAGATCACCTGACAGATTATGATTTAGATAATTTGGAGCAAAAACAATATCTTTGGAAGCGTTTTGAAAATACCCAAGTCTTAATTATTGATGAAATTTCAATCCTTAGTTCAAAAACTCTCGATTGTGTAGACAAGGTTCTAAAAAATTTCAAGAGGAATGAATTGCCGTTTGGTGGCTTGCAGGTTGTCTTCTCGGGTGATTTTTTTCAACTTCCGCCAATAGAGAAAAAAAGAGTTCAAGATGAAAATGTAATTTATTATGACGAAGAAGATGTTTCAACCACTCCTTTTGCTTTCAAGGCAAAATCATGGAAGGACGCTGATTTAAAAATGTGTTATTTGTCAGAGCAATTTAGACAAAATGATGATCAATTAGTAGAGATACTTTCTGAAATCAGAAAAGGTGCTTTTTCGGAAAAAAACAAAAAACTTTTGCAAAGTAGGATTGTCGATAGTCAGGACGAAACTATTACAAAACTCTATACGCATAATTTGAATGTAGATAATTTTAATATAAAAAAATTGCAGGCTCTAGATTCTGAATCTAAGACATACGAATTAAAATCAAAAGGTAAAGATGTTTTAGTTGAAGCTTTGAAGAGGGGGAGTTTGGTGACAGAAAAAATAGAAATCAGAAAGGGTGCCTTAGTTATGTTTGTTAAAAATAATCCATTGGTAGGTTATGTTAACGGAACAGTCGGTGAAGTAATTGATTTTGAAGATGGCTTTCCCGTTGTTAAAACAAAGGAGGGGAAAAGGTTTGTCGCTACTCCACAGACATGGAGTATCGAAGATGGCTCAAAAATTATTGCGGAAATGACTCAGGTGCCTTTAAAGCTCGCTTGGGCGGTGACAATTCATAAAAGTCAGGGGATGACACTTGATAAAGCAGTCATAGACTTATCAAAATCTTTTGTTGAAGGACAGGGTTATGTAGCGCTCTCTAGGGTGAAATCTTTGGATGGTTTATATCTTTTGGGATTTAATCATACGGCTTTGCAGGTTCATAATGAAATAATAAATTTAGATAAAGAAATTAGAGAAATTTCCGATATTTTATATGAAGAGATTAAACAGATTGAAGAAGAAGATTTTATTGAGCGTCATGAAAGTTTCTTTGATCGTGTCGGAGCAAAAAAATTTAAAGTTTTAAATGATAAAGGTAAAAAACTATCAACACATGAAATAACTCTCAAATTTATAAAAGAGAAGAAAAGCTTAGAGGAAATAATTGATGAAAGAGAATTGAAATTAGCTACTATCGTTTCACATATTGAAAAACTTCTCGAGACTGGACTTTTAACAAAAAAAGATATTTTATACTTAAAACCTGACACTAATGAATTTAATGAGATGTTGGAAGAGGTAAAAAGCCAAGTATCAAAAATGAAAAAGCAGAAAAAAGAAATAAAATTGTCACCAATTTTTAAAGCACTCGGTGGCGTTTATACTTTCGAAGATATTAAATTTGCTTTGTTGTTTAACTAATTTCTTAAAGAGTGTTAGAATTCTCCTGTTAATTAACAGGTTTTTTAATAAAAAATTTATATATGTCGAAAATCAAAAAAGTTATTGCAAGAGAAATTTTAGATTCAAGAGGTAATCCAACTGTTGAAGTTGATTTATTTTTAAGTGACGGGTCATTTGGTAGAGCCGCTGTCCCTTCAGGTGCTTCAACTGGAAAATATGAAGCTGTCGAATTGCGCGATGGTGACAAGAAAAGATATTCAGGTAAGGGGGTTTTGAAAGCTGTCGAAAATGTTAATAAAAAGATTGCGTCAAAAATCCGTAATAAAGAATTTGATCAAAAAACTTTAGATGATTTTCTTATTGAATTAGATGGAACAGAGAATAAATCAGTAATGGGAGCTAATGCTATCTTGGGTGTTTCATTAGCATTTGCACATGCAGTGGCTGTTTCACAAAAAAAATCTCTTTATCAATACTTTAACAAGATTTCAAAGAGTAAAAACAAGATGCAGTTGCCAGTTCCAATGATGAATATTCTCAATGGTGGAAAGCATGCTGAAAAATCAACAGACTTTCAAGAGTTCATGATTGTTCCACATGGCTTTAAAACTTTTTCAAAATCATTACAAGCAGGAACAGAAATTTTTCACACTTTAAAGAAAATACTTAAAGAAAATGGTCACGGAACTACTGTTGGGGATGAGGGTGGTTTTGCTCCAAGTCTCAAGACAAACGAAGATGCTATCAAGCTAACTATTGAAGCAATTAAAAAAGCTGGTTATAAACCAAAAACTCAAGTTTCAATCGCGCTTGATGTCGCCTCATCTGAATTATTTGAAAATGGTAAATATGTCTTGAAAACAGAAAACAAAAATCTAACAAGTGAAGAGATGGTTGATTACTATGTTGATATTTGTAAAAAATATCCGATTATTTCTATTGAAGATGCACTAGATGAAGATGATTGGGAAGGTTATGAATTGTTAACTAAAAAACTTGGCAAGAAAATTCAATTAGTAGGTGATGACTTGTTTGTAACTAATGTAGAAAAATTACAAAAGGGAATTGATACTAATGTAGCTAATTCAATTTTGATCAAGGTAAACCAAATCGGAACTGTCAGTGAAACTATCGACGCTATTAATTTAGCAAACAAGAATGGTTATACCGCTGTTATGTCACATCGATCAGGAGAAACAGAAGATTCTACTATCGCTGATTTTGCTGTTGGGTCTGGTGTAGGACAAATCAAAACAGGTTCACTTTCAAGAAGTGATAGAACTGCAAAATATAACCAACTTCTAAGAATTGAAGAGCAATTAGGTAAAAGAGCGGTTTACAGAGGAAAAGCCGTATTTACTCAAAAATAATTAACTTAATAAACTATTATGGATAAAAAACAAGTAGCGTTAATCGTCTTGGATGGTTGGGGTTATAGAGAAGAAAAAGAAAACAATGCTATTGCATTAGCCAGTAAACCTTTTTTTGATTCGCTGTGGAGAGATTATCCTCATAGTTTGTTGCAGGCCAGCGAAGAATTCGTCGGTCTTCCTAAAGGTCAACCTGGAAATAGTGAGATAGGGCATACAACTATTGGAGCAGGTCAGATAATAGATACCGATTTGGTAAGAATCTCAAAACAGGTAAAGTCAGGAGATTTTAAAAAAAATAAAAGTTTTGAAAAAGCGATTGATTTTGTTCAAGAAAATAATTCAACTTTACACTTGATGGGTGTGATTGGTTATGGAGGTGTCCATGGTCTTCAAGAATATCTACTCGAGCTTATTGATTTAATCAAAGATAGAAAAAAAGATAGTTCAGGTAAAACTTTTAAAGTAGCTCTACACCTTTTTACAGATGGTAGAGATTCTGGTCCTTATGAATCAATTGAGGCTATTGATGAAATTGAAAAACATATCTCTGACGAAGAGGATATTTTTATTTCAACAATCTCTGGCAGATATTACGCTATGGATCGTGATAATAATTTTGACCGCTTAGAAAAATTCCTGAAGTTTTTTGAAGAGGATGAACAGATAAAATTGACTGAAGATTGGAAATTGGAAATAAAAAAGCAACACGAAGAAGGAAAGACTGATGAAAATTTGGAACCTTTTATTTTGAAGAAAACTATTATTGATAAAAACGATGGAGTGATTATTACAAATTTTAGAGCAGATAGGGTTAGAATGTTGGCATCTAAATTGCTTGAGCAAAAAGAAGAGAAGAATCTACACGTAGTTACTTTTACCGAATACAACAAAGATTTTGAGGTGGAGGTTGCTTTTCCAAAGAAAAAGATTGAATCAGTCTTGGCAGAAGAAATTTCTAAAGCGGGTTTGTCACAAGCTCATATTGCAGAGACTGAAAAATTCCCGCATGCGACTTATTTTTTGAACGGTGGCAGGGAAAAACCTTATGAAAATGAAGAACATGTTCTGTTAAATAGCAGGAAAGATGTTGCGACTCATGATGAAGCTCCTGAGATGAAGGCAAAAGAAATTGCTGATGAGACAATTAAAAGGATCGAAAATGGCGTAGATTTTATTTTTGTTAATTTTGCGAACCCAGACATGGTTGGACATACTGCTAATGTTCCAGCAATTATTAAAGCAGTGGAGTTTGTCGACGAACAATTAAAAAGAGTTATCAAAGCTCTTGATAAAAACGGGGGAGTCGCATTGGTAACAGCTGATCATGGTAATGCTGAATTAAATATTAATCCAGATACCGGAGAGAAACATACTGCCCATACTACAAATCCTGTTCCACTGATTTTAACTAATCTTGGTTTAAAAATAAAAGATGGATCTTTGTCTGATTTAGCACCAACTGTTTTGAAAATGTTTAGTATAGAAAAACCGGACTCTATGACTGGGGGTGATTTATTAGATTAGTAGTCTATAAACTACAATAGAAATAAATAGTAAGAATATTGACAATACTATCATCTGTTCTTTCTTTATGATTTGAACATCTTCTTTAAAAGAAATTTCGCAAACATTCCCTGGGCAAAGCTGGGGTTTTTTGCTTGATAATTTTGAATAAGCTATACAACCAAAGCAAATACCAAAAACTGATTCAAAAAATAGAAAAGCTAGACATAAAATACAAATGGAAAGGTTTATAATTCCCGTTACATTTAATACAAAAATTAAAATCATCATTGTTGTTGCAAGAAGTAGACCTAAAATCCAAGCGAACTTTTTTTGGGGCGCTCCAGTGTATTCAGGTTTTTGATTTTGAACAAAAATCCTACCTAATATCATCATTGGTGAATATCTTGGGTTTATAAAAATTCTGATAAAGAAATCCACAAAGAAGACAATTACAAAAACTCTTAAATATATAAAGTTGCTTATTAATAAAGCATTAAAAAAAGCGATTGTCACAAAGAAAAAAAGTATTCCAGCTGAAGCTCTAACTTCTCGTTCATTAAAAACTCTTATATTATAACCCTTTACTGCTTCACCAAAATTTTTGGTTCCTATTTTGTCTATAAAATTTAACATGCGGTTAATTATATTTCCGCTTGTAATAAAAGTCAAGTTTTTCTTACATTAATATTTTATATAAATTTGTATAAAAATAAAATTATTGTCATTTTATAGAAAATTAAAAATTTAAATAAGTAATAGTTGCCTGGAGAAAAGTCGCAAAAGAGACCCATAGTAAATAAGGAATTTGAATGTAGCAAATCCATTTTTTATAGGGGTAGATACTTTTCATAGCCCAAATTAGTGTAACTAAAACTAAAATCACATCTACTAGCGCCAATAAATTATTTTGTAATCCAAACTGAATAGGGGTGAACAAAAAATTAAACAAGAGATTTAATATAAAAGGTAGAGCTATTTTGAAGGGAATCTCTTTTTTATAATACATCCAAAAAACTTTTGAAAAAGAAATAGCTATCAATATATATAAGAAAGTCCAAACAGGAGAGAAAAGCCACGAAGGTGGCGCCCAGGTTGGTCTAATTATTTCGCTATACCAGTTCATTTGATCCATTAATAAATTTTACCATAAAATTTTTTTATTTTAATAATTTAAAAAAATGTTTACAATATAAAAAAATATAGTATATTAAAAAGGTTATGAATAATAACGCAAAACAGCTAAATACAAACAAAAATCTCATGACTATTGGGTCTGCCGATTTTGGTTATGTCTCAAATACGTTTGTGTTTAGCTTGTATTCTTGTAATAAAATTATTTAATCTCTACTAATTTAAATTAAAAGAACTCCAGCTAAACAAAAGCTGGAGTTTTTGTTTAGCAAAACTTAACCTAAAACAAAGGAATAAAATGAACGAAAATGAACAAAAAGAAAAAGTATACTTCTTGAAAGGCAAGAATGTTAACCTGCGGCATCTAAATGAAGATGACGTACCGGTGATGACTCACTGGCTTAATGATTCTGAGGTAACTCAATATATTACTATTAACCATCCGATGACTCTTGAACAAGAGTTAGAATATCTCAAAGCAAATATCGGTAGGCAAGATAAAATATTGTTGGGTATTGAAACTTTGGATGGTGTCTATATTGGTAATATTTCGATTGATAAAATTAATCATGTTGATCGAACCGCTACCACTGGAATAATTATTGGCAACAAGGAATATTGGGGTAAGGGGCATGGTACAGAGGCGAAGATGCTTTTGTTGAATTATGCCTTTAATACTCTCAATATTCGAAAGATTCATTCAAGCGCCATTTCTTTCAACGAGCGCTCAGTCAAATATCAAAAAAAGACTGGAGCTGTCGTCGAAGGCGTCTTGAAAGACCAAATCTATAAAAATGGAAAGTATTATGATCAAATTATGCTGTCTATTTTTAAAGAGGATTGGTTGCCAATTTGGGACAAATTCCAAAAAGAAGTATTAACTTAAAAAACAAAACCACGTCATTTTTTTGGCGTGGTTTTTTAATTAATTCGATTTGTGAATGACGTTTGAACCCTTTTTATATAAAAATTAATTTTTATTAATACAATTATCTTAATAAGATAAATTTTGTATAATAGACAAATGAAAAAGGTTATAGATGATAAAGAGTTTTTATTTTTTGAACGAGGACATAATTTTAATAAGGGTTCTATTTTTTTAATTATATTGTCGCTAATTTTATTAATACTATATATTAATGATTACTTATTTTTTATAAAGCCTTCTAATGAATTATTTGGTTTTATTCTACTTTCTTTAATTCCTTTTGGAATTATATTACCTTTATTTAATAATAATAAGGAAATTAGCATAGATAGACATAGAAATATTTCAATAAAGCATAAGGCTTTTTTTAGAAAAAAAATAACAAATGAGAAAATAAAAGAGCTAAAATTAAGTACAGATATAGGAGAAGCTGATGTTGGGATAAGTGATGTTGCTGATTTTATATCAAAATTAAGAATTAAGAATTCTTATAAGAAATTTGTTTTTACATTAGAAATTAAAACAGGAAAGGGCAATACTATAAAATTACATATAACTTCATTACCACTAAAACTATTTCCGGCATCAGGTTTATATCAGGAAATACCTAAGACAGAAGATGCAAAATTTAATATGATAGTTAATTTTATTGGCCCGCCACTAGAAGTTAATTTTGGAGATGTTCATAACCCAGTTCCTAAAAAAATAATTTCACAGATAAGAAAAATAACACCAAGGGTAGATAGTCTAAAACTAATAAAAAAAGAAGATAGAAAAATGATCTTAAAGACTATTAATAATAAAATAGGTAGTTTCTCATCAATCATTCAAGTGTTTTCTATAATTATATTAATTGTACCTTTCGTATTAATACTAATTTATTTAAATGTTTTTATCTTATTAGCTTATATTTTATTTCTATTGGTGCCAGGGTTTTTTCTTTTGCATCTTATCGGTGTTAAGAAAATTAGCATAATAAAGATTGATAAAGAAAATAAAATATTAACTATTTATAATGATAAGACAGAAGAAGTTATGCATAAAATCAACATAGACGACATAAAGCAAATTAACGTCTGGCAAAAAAGAAGCAGAAAAAATAGAGGCTCAGACGAATTATCTCACTTTTATACAGTTGAATTAGATGGTTTAGAGATTCTATTTGCATACGTCAGTATTGCGAGGCTAGCTATATTTAGTATTCCTGTTTTGCCTGCCTATCAACATAAAGTAAATAAACCTAATAAAAACTTATATGAGATGGCAAAATTTTTGGATGTTCCTATTGTTAATAAAAATTAATAATAACTAAGAATAAGACTAAAAACGTTGGCTCTGTTTAGTGAAGGAAGTTCGAACCTCTATTATTCAAAGTATGCCTTAAAATACAGAGGAGGGAAGTTACCCCACAGTGATTTCACTATATCTATGAAATAAAAATAAATTTTTTTATATTAGGGATAATGTGTTTATGTTAAAATTCAATTATGAATAAAAAAGAAGTAGTAATATATCAAACTAAAACAGGATCTATTGAGTTAAAAGGAGATATTAGAAAAGAAAATATTTGGGCTAATCAAAAACAAATCAGCCAGCTTTTTGGTATTGATAGAACTGTTGTAACTAAACACATTAACAAAATTATCAGAGACAAAGAAATCGATGAAAAAAGCAATGTGCAAAATATGCACATTGCAAATTCAGATAAACCTGTAAAATTCTATTCGCTAGATGTTATTTTAGCCGTTGGATACAGAACAAATAGTAAAATAGCTATAAATTTTCGTAAGTGGGCAACAAAAACACTTAAATCTCATATAACCGAAGGTTACACACTGAATAAAAAAGTTATTGCTCGAAATTATGATAAATTCATCAAATCTGTCGAAGATGTTAAGAGACTTTTGCCATCCAATTCGTCTCTATCAACTAATGATACTTTAGAATTGATTAAATTTTTTGCTGGAACTTGGTTTTCACTGGACGCCTATGACAAATCTGAATTTTCAAAGAAGGGCTTAACCAAAAAACAGGTAAAAATCACAGCTAACGATTTAAATAGTGCTATTTTAGATTTGAAGAAAAATTTACTTTATAAAAAAGAGGCTACTGATATTTTTGCCTCAGAAAGAATGAAAGATTCTTTAAAGGGAATTGTTGGTAATGTCCTACAAGGTTTCGGCGGAAAAGATTTATATCCAACAGTCGAGGAAAAAGCAGCACATCTTTTGTATTTTGTTGTGAAAAATCATCCTTTCGTTGATGGAAACAAAAGAAGCGGAGCCTTTGCATTTGTTTGGTTCTTGAATAAGGCGAGAATTCTAAATAAAAATGAATTTACACCCGAGGCTCTAACCGCTCTGACGATCTTGGTTGCAGAAAGTAATCCAAAAGATAAAGAGAGAATTGTCGGGTTGATTTTGAATTTATTGAAATAAGTTGTCTAGTTTTGCTCCGTCAACTTCAACTCGTTCGAACTTACATTATGAAATAAAAATAAAATTATTTTGACATTACTAAAAAGTCTTTATGATATAATCCTGAATAATGAAAAACATTGCATTTATTGATGGGCAAAATCTATATATGGGAACAAAAAGCTCAGATCAACCATGGGAAGTTGATTTGGTTAAATTTAGAAAATATCTACAATACAAATATAAGGTTGATGAGGCATATTATTTCTTGGGATATGTTCAAGATGAAAATGAAGATTTATATGAAAAAATTCAAAAATCAGGATACATATTAAAATTTAGGGAACATAATCCAGCAATGCTTGGAACTAAAAAAGGAAATGTTGATTCAGATATAATATTTTATATTATGAAAAAGTTGTATTTGAAAGAAGATTTTGAAAGGATTGTCTTGGTTTCCGGCGATGGCGATTATAAAATGTTATTAGATTTTTTAATAGAAGAAGATAAGTTTGCGATGCTTTTGTTTCCTAATAAAAAATTTGCTTCTTCTCTGTATAAAAAGATTAAGTCAGATCATAAAACTTTTCTGGAAGATACTGATGTTAGGAAAAAGATTTCTTAATTCTAAATTAAACTTTGGTATAAAAGAAAAAGGCCCCTTAGGTATTTAGCCGTTCGGGTACTTTTTCGTCTTGATGTTTATATAATATCAAAATTGATTTTGTTGTCAATCTGTCTTGTCGGGCTCCGCGGACTGCAACGGGTTAGAACTTATTTAGAGAGGTAGGCAGGTGTTTTATAAAGTTCACAACGTTCACATATTCATTCTTGCTCCGAACTTGGGACGATGTTCGGATGGCTATAATCCACGAAAATCAATGTGTTTAATAGCTCAAATCTAACCGTGTTAACTTTTAGGCGTAATTTTTTCAACAATACCTGTTTCTTTATCAACATAGTGTTGGGTTAAAAAATTAAACTCTTCGAAAGGAATCGGATTACTCGCTAGTGGATTATGAACCAAGATAGTATCTTCATCGCTCGGATTCAGTAAGTGATTCAGAACAGTTGAGTTGGAGTAGATAACCGCACTGATACCTTTATGCTCCTCCTTTTCAAAGAAGGTCATATCAACAATTTCACCATTGGCTTTCGTGATTGATTCTCGCCTACTCCAATAGGGTGTCGGATTCTCAACAGGTATGCCATTTTGTCTCATTCTCAATGTAATATGACCAATGCCAAAAAGCGTTTTTAGAATGTTCGGCAGATTTTCCATGTGTTGCAAAGTCCCAGTATTTATAGCGACAACATAAGGTTCATTTTCTTTTACTCTCCCGTCAGTAATTCGTTTTTGATACTGTTTATGCTTATCGGTTAATGCTTGTGCAATTCGAAGTAGAATTTTCTCCTCTGGAACATCTTGCACAACTAAATTATAAACACTTTTCGAAACATACATTTCTGGCACAGTATCGGGTTTATTTTCTTCGCCAAGTGTGGTTGCAGTGCATTCAACATGAATTAGATTTTCTCCTTGTTTTACTTGTATATCGGCATCATGCTCTTTTCTATTATTATTCAAAACCTTTCCGTTGTTGATAAATAAAGAACCTAAATACATCTCCCAAGTTCTTTGATGGAATCTTGTCTTTATTTCAGTAAGAAAATTTCTATCCTTATATGGCTCGTAAATTTTATAACATCTCTCAAAAACCTTCCTTCGATTAGGCGAAACATGGCTCGTTATGTAGTAAGGGTCAAGGTGTAGATTATCAGCATGAAGCTTTAAGAGCTTTTCATTATCATCACAATCGGCAAAATTATCACTAAACAAACAGGTTACTTTCATTGCAATTCCTCACAAGCAATTCCATCTTTATCGGCATCTAATCGGTAAACATCATTAGATACACCGCCTTGTAGTTCAAACATGTCCTGTGCATCCTTGTGAGTAGTAAAATCGGAACAGTTATAATCTTTGGAAACAGTTTTAGCAACACTTGGAGCAGAAACTCTTGCAGTTGTTCGAGCTTCCTTTATCGGTGGCTTTTCATGACAGTGATAATTTCCAGTAGCTTTTTCAGTATGACACCCATTTGCATCAGTTCTACCCGCAGATGCTAATACTAAATTTGGAACACCAATAGTGATGCACAGAGTTAGGGCAGCAAGATAGAGCAGGTGTTTTTTCATTAAGGCATTACAGTTAAACCAATAACAAGAGCTGCACCGAGAATAACGGCCGCCATAACAATTGCGGCACTCATGTTTCCTTTTTTGATTTCATCCCATTCATCAATTGGTGATATCCAAGAGAAAATCTTGATAAGTATACTCAATGAAATACCCATAGAAATTGCACCAGTAATAGCCCAACCGAAGGTGATAATGTATTGAAGAAGTATGTTTGACATAAAAGTATTTTACCATAAAACACGCCTTTAATCCATAGGTCAATCAATTAAACCTTATTGATTTCGGTATAATATAAGAAATGAGAAAGATTGAAGCAGAGAGATTAAATAATATAGATATCACCACACTTAAAAAGGTGGGTTGGTTTAAGGGTGGTTCAAAACATATATTCATTACTCCACACGACAACATTATGGAAGGAAAAATACTTATTGAACTTGAAGGCAGAAAGCAACTGCATTTTCTATATACCACTGTCGATGAAAGAGGAAAAAAGCATACGAATGATGCACAGATATTTCTTGCAACCACCCCATGTCATTTTGGTGGTGAGCGTTACTGGTTTGAATGTATGGGAATAAACGGAGAGTGTAAAAGGCGGGTAAAAAAACTTTTTCATTACTACAATCAAGACCTGTGCCGACATTGCTTGAACCTTACTTATGCTTCGAGAAATGAAAATAGGAGCAGAAGCATGTCTAGTCGCTTAAATAGATATTTTGATTTACAAGAAAAAATAGAGAAACTTGAAAACAGAGCAGTGCGGTTCACATGGGCAGGTATACCCACAAAAAAACGAGAGCAATTGCAAAAACTTTATATGAAAGAAAATGTTTCCCAAAATTACTTTGAAAGAGTTGGTGTATTGTGATTTCTAATCTATCTCTGACAAATACATACACCGACACCATCCTGTTTTTGCCCTTTTACTCATTTTGTAGCTACATTCACCGCAAGGCAGTGGTTTTGTTTTAAGGGCTTCATCTATCGTCATTATTTTTCCTTCAAGCTTTTTACAATGCTCACATGCACTTTCTTTTGCAGTTGAGATACTCACTTTCTTTATAAACTCGCTTTTTTTAATTTCCCTTAAATCATCATCGAATATAAGCTGTTGGATTTTCTTACAGTCTCGTCCCGTGTTGTGAAGATACATCGCTTGTTGAAAATGAATGCCTTTAATCATATCCTTGTCACCTTTCTTGATGGCTTCGGCAATCATCATATTTGAAATACTCCATGCAACATCGCCTAACGCAGCTGTAAAACCAAACTTCTTTGTGAGCTCATCTCGTGTAGCATTCACTAACTTGTCTACCTGTTTAGCATCTACTCCAATATAATTTTTTAAGCCATCAATCAAGCTTTTGTCTGTATAGTAATTTTCTTTTTCAACATCGTATTTAGCGGCATCTTTTTCTGTTAAGACCAGTTTCTGTTTTGTGAGATAGTGAGTTCTTACAATAAATTCCTTGCCACATGATTTGCACTTTTGTTTTCTGGTGGGAAACTTATTTAGTTCAATAGAGCAATAAGGACAATTTGCTTTTAAGGGTTCTTTGCTTACCACAGGTGCGGTTACTTTTTTAAGCCATTCAAACATATTTATATTTTATCTTATTACTACTCAATACGGTAGCTTTCAAAGAAGTTGGGGTTCTCTCGTAAGTCCACCAACACCTGCTTATTTAAGGCATTATTCTTTTCAAGCACCACTTTTTCAGATTCAAAGACCGTGTCATCAAACCAGAGAAAATCCTCATTAAAAGTGATTGCATCTGTCTTCAAAACATCCCAATTTGTAGGTTGAATCATCTCAATATATGGGTGTGCATGTGTCGGATAATGTGCTTTAAGGTAAATGATTGCGGTATGTGCATCACCCTTGCAGTGCGTAGTAAGCCAAAAAACTTCATATTTTGATGTCACTTCTTTCAAGAAATCTACTGCACCATTTGGCACAGATTTGTCTTTATTTAAGAGAACTCCGTCAATATCAAGGTAAATTTTCATAGTTTTATTATAACTTATTGGTAAATGGTGATTTAAGGGTCTGGGAGCTTTCAGAGTAGGGGTTATTGTGTGAAATTAGGTAATTTACCATCTACAAACAAAATCTTCGGTAGAGCTATTTTATGGCATTTTAGCCAAAAGATAGTTGGTAAGTATCTATCGAGTTAAGGTGTCCTATATACCTTTCTTTCTAACTCTCTCTTTGCTTCACATGCAATGCCGTCATTGTCGTCATCAAGGTGATATGGGTCTTCTTTAATCCCATTATCTCGAATAAAAACTTTTTGAGCATCTTCCCAAGTATTAAAATCTGCACAATCATAATTTCCAGTTCCTATCTTGCTTGGATATTGTTCAACATCCTCTATGCCTTGGACTATTGAAGTATCTCCACAATAGATTCCATACAGGTCACAAAATTCACATGAATAATCATCCTCATCACAACATGCTTTGAACCCCGAATTGTAGCCATAATCACAGTAGTTTCCATCGGGGGCATAACCACCACTATAACTATTATGACCTTGATTTGAATTTACAATTATCAAATAAACAATCAATGCAGTAAAAATAATTACTGAAATCCAGCCAATAATTTTTAATGTTTTCTTAATCTTACTCATGTCGATTATTTAATTCCTCAAAACTAATCGGATTCCATTGGTCATAATCATCTGGGATTTGAAAAGGGATTGAATCATTAAGTTCTGGGAAAATACTTACAAGGGTTGAATCTTGATTGAAAGGTATTGGATTATTCCCCTCATCTCGAAGGTATATTTTATTTCCTGCATACTCTTTGGGAAAAATAATTGTCCATACTTTTGTATTTTCATTTGGGTTTTCTCCCGCATCCGCAACCAAATCTGGTATCAGAGTATCTTTACTCATTAAGATTGGTGCTTCTGGGGTCTTTTTTTCTTTATAACTTTTAAGGTTTTGAATAAGGTCTTTGTATTCTTGTCCCATGTTTCTAACAAAAAATCTTACACTTACATTTTTTGGCTCCTTCAAAAACAAGTGTAAATATCTTGGATTCCAAGGTTTGAAATGGGTGTATGAATCGTTAAACCAGTAATACGAGTAAGTGTCGTTGTAGTTTTGTGAACTAAATTCTTTAATTATGTTGTCTGAATTGTGGAAGAAAAGTATCTTCATTTTAGTAAAAAACAATTATTCCTATGAATAGATTCCTTATTTTTGATTTGTTTTGTTCTCTCAATTTTTCTTGTGCATCAGATAGTGATTTTATATAGTCGTCAGCTTCTTTTTTCTTGGCTGCAATTAATGATGTGTAGTCAGTGTTGTCTGTATTACCACTTGAAACGCCATATTGAGCACTTAAATCATCAATAACTTCAAGCTTGATTCGAGATTCAACCACATCGTTGCTCAACCTTGCTAGTGAATTTATGTTATTGAACATGGTATCCATATTCTCATTGGTTTCGTTTGTCATATCAATGAAAATAGAATACGCATCAACTATTGCAACATAGTCTGTGTCTTTGGCTGCATTTGTAGCTTTTACCATTAAATTTCCTAAATCTCTTTCATCAACCAACAGCTTTTTTGTCTTATCTATCAATAAAAACAGGTCAGCGTATTCATCTTTATAATCACTGGAATCAAAATTCTTTTTTTGTTGGTCAAGGATACCAACAAACTCATTTCTATATTTTATTATTTTTTCTGTATTAGAAATAATTGCATTCCTGTCTGCTTGTGTAAGTAACTTTACATTTGAGTTTGTTTCAATTTTTGCATCAATCTGTGATGGCTTTTGTGTGGTAGTTACAATTGAATGATTATTGTCTTGTGTTGCATTAAAAACTTTCTCAATATTTTTTCTTATTTCTTCTTCATCACTTTGCTCTGTCGTAGTAGTTCCAGTTTCATTTTCTTTAATTGATTGAATCTCTTTTTCAAGATTTGCAATTTTTTCTTCCTTAACCTTTGATTCGGAATAGGTTTTTACACCAACATAACTCCCACTGCCAACTATCAAAATTCCTGCAAGGACATATAAAATTATGGGTATCTGTATAAAACCTCTCTGGTGTGAATCTGGATTCTTTTTTATGAAAAGGGTTGTCATGTGTGAGTATTATTGACTTGTAATACTCATACGACAGGAAACAGAAATCCCACCGCATGAGTGATGGTTTGCACCATCCATACCAGTTTCCCGATATGACCAGTCAAGGCAGTCCCACACGATGGGGTTTCTGTCCTTGACTGGTTTTTCGACCATACCTTGTGATTTGAGGTCACAAGGGTTAGGTCTTTCTTATTCGGTTGTATTTGAATAATATCAGATTTCTTGATTTTTAGCCATAGTATTGGCTAATTTGTGTTTTGAAGTGATAGAATGATAAAACCGCCGAATGAAAAAAATAGATAAACAAAATAAAGCTAATTTAGTATTTGAAATTGTTTCAGACAAACAGTCTTTTGTAGATGAAGTTTCAAAATTAAGGATTAAATTAAAAATTCCAGAAGATGGTTTTAAGAAGGAGAAAGATTTAGAAAAATGGAAGAACAGAATTATAAAAGATAATTTAGGTGGCTATTATCTAAAATGGATAGAAAATACTCTTGCCGCATATAAGCTCTACCCAATGTTTTATCAAAAATTAGAGGAGTATATTTTGGGGATAAAAGAATCAAATTCACCTAATGTAGATGAGTTTTGCAACTCTTTCATAAAAGATGACGGTAGGTTGCATATAGTGGTCAATCCTTATGCAAGTATTTCCGATGTAGAGGATTATATAAACTCGAATCGTTCTAAACTTCAACAACAGCTTGTAAAAACCAAAGAAATGTCGAATTGGCCAAAGCGAATCAAGTCACGCAAAAATAGCAAAAGAGATGCAGAAATTTATAACCTTTCCAAAAAATCCCTAATAATTTTAGGTGAATTAGATAATAATTATGATTACAGGACGATATCTAAATCGTCACTAATAGAGAGAATAGTAAATAAAAAATTGAATTCAGCCCCATCATCTCATAGAATCGAATCTATAATCAAAGAACAAAAGAAGAAACGAAAATCATAAGTCTAATCACGGGGATTAGACCAACCTATTTGCAAATGACCTAATTCACTACCATAACAGGTAGTTTTTTAATTATGAAAAACTATCGCCGAGAATGAAGTCTCACTTTTGACTTGTAGCATCTCGGCGGTGCAACAAGTCAAAAGTGAGTTTTTATTTTATGGAAAAGCAAGATTATAAAACATTCGTTTTACCCAAAAGGGCTATTGATGAGTTGCGTGAAGCACTATCAAAAATGCATGGCAAAGAATATGTCATGAGCTTTTCTGATGAAGAAATAAACATCATAGGAATTGTCATTCTTACAGGAGTGACTGAAAGCTTGAAAAGTGAGATTACAAGTCCCGAATTGTTTGCGAACAAATCGTAAATAATTCGGGGTCTGTCATCAGACCTCCCACAGGTAGAAGGGTTGGTGGGCGAAATCGTGGGCCACCTTCTATACAAAACCAGTTAAATCACGATGTGGAAGAAACCTCACGACGGAAATTAAATGTGAAGGAACTCCATGCCCCTCTTACCTCAATTTGTTACCGAGTTAATCTTGGGGGGTAAGGGGGGCTGTGGAATTTCCTTCTCTGAAAATTAAATATATAAGTAATTTAGGAATAAGAAATAAAATCAGGCAAAATCTTTTTCTAAATTTTATTGCCAATTATGATAAAATTAAATTTATGAACCAAATAGATTTTACAAAATTAAAACCCGCTGCATATTCAAGAAAATCTTCTGAAAGTGAAGATAAACAGATGCTTTCGATTTCTTCTCAACATGAGGAAAATAAAAAAAGTGCAGACTACTACAATCTGCCACCTTTTGTTGAAATCTTTGAAGAATCTAAATCAGCAAAAACAGAATTTATGCGGCCAGAATTTACAAGAATGTTTAGCTTGATAGATAGTGGTTTGATTGATTGTATTGTGTGTTGGAAACCAGATAGGTTGGCAAGGAATATGACAGAGGGCGGAAGAATCATTGATGCTTTAAGTTCTGGTAAATTGAAAGCTATTATTACTCATGACAAAGTATTTTATCCTTGGGACAATGTTCTAATACTTGCTATTGAATTCGGTATGGGTAAGCAATTCGTTAAAGATTTGTCGGTAAATGTAAAAAGAGGTCAGCATAAGAAAGCTTCAATGGGTGTGCCACATGGTGTAGCAAGTCTCGGATTTTTGAATGACAAGTCAGAAGAAAAAGGAAATAGAAAATGGACAGTAGATGAAATTAGATTAAAGCTAATCAAAATTTTACTTGATAAGTTTTTAACGGGAACATATTCGGCTGGGAAGCTTCATCGATATGCAGTTGAAACCTTAAAACTAACAACTGTAAAGAGAAAGCGTATCGGCGGCAATTTAATAACATTATCTCGAATTTATGAAATCTTGAAAGACCCAATTTATGCAGGTTTTTTCTTTTATGATGGACAAAGGTATGAACTCGATTCAAATTTACCGAGACTTATCACAGAAGCACAACACAATAAAATCAAAATGATTTTATCCAAAGCAAATATACCAAAAACACAAAATCACAATACAACCTACTCTGGTTTTATAAATTCACCAGATGGAAATTTCGTTGGACAGGATGTTAAATTTCAAGTTATTTGTGATTGTAAGCACAAATTTGCGTATCGTAATAAAGCTAATTGTCCAAAATGTGAAATCAGTATAGAACAGATGAAAAATCCAAAATATCTTTCTTATATTTGGCACTACAATGTAAAAAATAAAAAAGCTCGAATGCCTTATAAGTCCATAAATGAGCAAAAAATAGATGAAGAAATTATAAATAAAGTAGTTTCAAATCTTCAATTTTCTGATGATGTAATTTTGTGGTCTAAAAAATATATTCATGAAATGAAAAACAAGGAAGTGAGTGAAAAAATTACTATAAGCCAGAGAAAGGAAGAACGAATGATTGAGTTTCGAGAGAAAAAAGCAAAATTAAGGGGGATGTTCAGAGATGGTAAGTTCAATGAGGGAGAATATAAGGAGGACTTGGAGTTACTGAATATCCAATATAAAGATACGCAAGAGGATTCAAAAGAAGTTGATTGGTATTCTCGATTGATGGAAATTACTGATATTACTGGAAGAATTGAAAAGATTTTCAAAGGAGATGATGTTGAAGCAAAAAGAAAGATGCTTTCGGCACTTGGTTCGAACCTAATCTGGAATGACAAAGAACTCTTAATTTACAACGATAAGGCGATTGAAAAGCTCATTGAAGGTGTAAAAAGAGCAAAGCAGTTAGATTCAAAGTTCGAACCTAAAAATTATGTTGTAGATAAAGGGTTAAAAGAAAAAGCAGACGAGTTTTCGCCTGCTTTTTCTACCATTGATGTGTACCCCATTTAGTGGACACTTTTAGAACCCCTAAC
>JAACPR010000024.1 GCA_009995365.1 Candidatus Parcubacteria bacterium
TGGTAAAACGTCGGTCTCCAAAACCGAAGTTCGAGGTTCGAGTCCTCGTGGACCCGCATAAAATAGTTTTATCCACAGTCAAACTCCCACCCCCCCCTCAACAAATAAAATTTGTTATAATAATCGCATGTCAGATTTTAAATTTGAAGAAGAAACCGGTCTTCCACACAAGAAACCATCATTCAAAAAGGAATCAGGAATGGTTAAATGGTTAAGATCAAAGGGAATAGCAAAGAGCGAAAAAACAGCTCAAGGTATTTTAATATTAATTATAGTTGTATGTTTTGGTATAGCATGGGTGTTACTAGCTGATACATTTGGTGGTTCATCAAATAGTCAACCACAACAACAATTAACAGAAGAAGAAATCCTTCAATTACCAGAAGACAACTTTAGAAGAATACAATACGAAAGAAACAACCAATAAAAGTATGAAAAATAAAATGAATAAAAAATTAGGTTTTACATTGATAGAGTTGCTGGTAGTTATTGCTATAATTGGTTTACTTGCCTCTGTTGTTTTGGCTTCGCTTTCTTCTGCAAGAGAGAGGGCTGCTTGGAGTAAGTTTGATCAGGAGATATTGCAAATTAAAACCGCTACCCAATTATATAGAGAAAAAAATAATGGTGAATGGCCTGCTTCAAGCGATGTTACGTTTAATTCTCCTGGGGCGCTGCTAGAAACTTTAAATTCTAGCGGTTTATATAGTGGTGATTTATCAGAAACACCAGATGGGCATAGATTAGCAAGTTTTGATAACATAGAAACAGGTGGTGGGTATATCATGAGTTGTGATAAATGGGTTGATGGTGGAGATGCTTTTGTTTTTTATATATCTGATGACGGTGAGACAAAATCGAACAGTAATGTTTTTGGGGACTTGTATGTTAATGGTGATTTACAAGCTTCGTATTCTTGTAGTAGTCTTAAATAAATAAAAACTTCAATCCAAAATAGAGTTTTTATTTAAATTTTTTGTTTCTCTTCTAATATCATAGTAATTTCCAGGACTAAACCATCGTATACTCTCGTCCCTCTTCCACCATGTCATCTGTCGTTTCGAAAACTGTCGGATTTTGTTTTCTAGTTGCTCTAACATCTCTTCTTTGGAAATTTCACCTTTTAAATAATACGAAATATAGCGATACTCTAATCCTAGCTCTTCTAGGCGTCGCCAGCTAACTCCGTCTTTGTGTAGTTGTTCGACTTCTTCAATCATTCCGTCACTCATGCGCGCGATGAGGCGGTCATGAATTCTTTTGTCTAAAATTTCTTTAGGCCACCGCAGACCGATTTGCAAGGCATCGTATCTCGGCTCTTTTTTAAGTTCGGGTATTTTTGATTCGCCATCAATGTTTTTATTCAAAGTCGCAATCTCGATTGCGCGAACAAGGCGGACCTTATTTTTTTGATCAATTTCTGAAAATCTTTTCGGGTCTAATTCCTCTAATTTTTGCTGTAATTGCTCTAGCGGCATTTGCTCTAGATTTTTTCGTAATTTTTTGTCTTCATTGATTTCAGGAAAAACTAATCCATCAACAATTGATTGAATATAAAAAGCGGTTCCACCAGCGATGATAGGAACTTTACCGCGAGATAAAATGTCTTCTATCGCACTATAAGCTTCTCTTTGAAAGTCGGTGACGGTAAAAACATCTCTTGGATCAGCAACATCTAAAAGATAATGTGGCACACCCTGCATCTCACTTTCGGTAATTTTGCCAGAGCCAATATCAAGCCCTCGATAAACTTGTCTAGAATCAGCAGAAATAATTTCACCATTAAAATCCTTGGCAATCTCCACAGCCATATCACTCTTGCCGGTCGCTGTCTGGCCTAATACAACAATAATTTTTGGCTTTTTATTTTCTTTGTTTAAAAAAGGAAATATTTTGTGCGCTATTTTTTTAAGTGTATTTTTGCGCTTCATGTTTTGGTGCTGGAGGCGGGACTTGAACCCGCAAGCCCGAAGGCACACGATTTTGAGTCGTGCGTGTATACCAATTCCACCACTCCAGCATTTGAGATAAAAATTTTTTATCTCGCATTAACTCAATACATAGAGCTTAATATTTTTTTTAATTTAAATCAATGTTAGAATAGTGGAATATGGAGAATTCAAATAGTTCAGACTTTCACAAAAACGCAGTATTTTTTATTGAAACAGGAAAAATTCACCCAAATCCTTATCAGCCAAGGCGTGAATTTGACCAACTTCGCTTACAAGATTTAGCAGAATCTATAAAAATGTATGGGGTTCTGCAACCTCTGGTCGTGACTCGTAAAGAGGTTTTAAAAGAAGATGGGGGATTGACCACAGAATATGAATTAATTGCCGGAGAGCGGCGTCTGCGCGCCTCAAAGATCGCAGGACTGCGAGAAGTCCCAGCCCTTATTCGTGCCAAAGAAGATGACGACAAAACAAAACTTGAACTTGCAATAATTGAAAACCTTCAACGCGAAGATTTGAATCCGGTCGATCGCGCACAGGCTTTTCAACAGTTGGCTGAAAAGTTCGGTTTCAAACATGCAGAGATTGCCAAGAAAGTCGGAAAGAGTCGCGAATATGTTTCTAACTCAATTAGGATATTAGTTCTCCCTGACGAGATCAAGGCGGCTTTATCTAGTAAAAAGTTGTCTGAAGGGCATGCACGTCCTCTGTTGATGCTTTCTGATCGACCTGAACAACAAGAGGTTTTGTTCAAGGAAATTTTACTTCGCAGGATGACGGTTCGTGATGCAGAAAAAATTTCCCGCAAAATTGCCTTTGACAAAGTTCGCAAAAAAGAGCGAATGTTTGATCCTGAATTAGTTGAGATGGAAGAGGGAGCTAGCAAGAGACTTGGTGCACGCGTCACCATCGAGCCAAAGGACGAGGGTGGTCGAATTCGTATTGATTATTTCAGCAAAGAAGAGCTTCAAAAGATTATGCACGTTATTAATGAGAATCGCGCCGAAGAAGATCAAATAACTGAAAAGGATTTGGTCGGAAGTGTTGTAAATTCGCGCGGGGAGATTGGTGGTGAATACGAAAGGGAGGAAAAGCAAGAAAGTGAGCAAAATGTTATTAACGACGAGAATCAAAATTTTAGTCAAAATGAAGATGTTGATGTCGAAAGCAAAATTGACGATAATCCTGAAATTTGGCAAGAGCAAAATCCTGATGAAAATCAAAATTTAGAATCTGAAAAAACTCCAGAAGAAGATATTCAAACTCCCGATTATTCAGATGATGAAGATGATGATAGCGATGACGATTCTTATTCTGTGAAGAATTTTAATATTTAATTGTTTGCTATAATATCTACATAACCAATTTTAAAATAAACTTAATCATTATGAACAAAATTTCAAAAAACAAAGCCTTCACCCTAATAGAAGTACTAATCGTAACAGCAGTAATATCACTAGTAGCATCTATTGTTAATGCCCAAATGGGAGAAGCTAGACAAAAAGCAGAAGACGCTCACATGAAGACAGAAGTGCAACAAGTAAGAAACGCAGTAGAACAATACAGACAAAGAACAGGTAGTGTGCCGATACCAACAGAAGGAAATTATACTGCCGGTTCTATGATTTCAGAAAGTGAAAACCCAACAGAATACAGATCAGCTATGCAACAACTAGTTGCAGAAAAACTTATACCAGAGATACCAACATCACCTAGTGGACAATCATACAGTTATCTAGCAACAGATGACACAAAAGAGTCAGTCTTCGCTGCTGTTTTGAATAATGATAGTTCTGGTGGTTCAGGTGGCTCTAACACTAATAGTTGTGAGGTGATAGAGAACGAGATAAATTTTATAAGCTGTACTAGTCCATGGGAAGAATTATATATTTCATGCTCAGAAGTTGAATTAAATAGTAACCAAGTATGTTACCATTATATGTACTATTTGGATTATTGTTGGTGTTCAAATGATGAAATTTATTCTTCAAACGAAGATATTATTCCAACGCAAATCTGTCAGCTTGTTCAGGGTGGTAGTAGTTGCGATTCTTCTTTTTTTGGTAAGCCACTCGGCGGAGATGATTTTGTTTGTGATTATGAAGGGGGTTCGGTATGTGATGGTTTCAATAATTCCGACTACTGCTCCTGTATTTAATATCTAAGAAGTTGTAAATCCTTTTTCTTCTGATTTTTTAATAATCAGCGCCTTAACCGCTTCTGAGTCATTGGTGTAAATTCTGACTTGCTGGTTGTTACTATTATCTGTCACCTTGATCAAGATAGATGATTCGTCGTCTAATATTTTTATATGTTTGCGCCCGCCACTTTTGCCACGATAACTTTTTATAATCCCTGGAGATATTTTTTTAACTAATTCACTTTTCGCTAAAATATTTGTGATTCTTTTTGCGACAGGAATTATTGTTGTATGTTTGCCACCAAATTTTTTGTTTGGAATTTTTTTGGTTTTTTGCATTTAGTTTATTTAAAAAATGATTTACTTTTTCTTAGTCTTTTTTGTAGTTTTTTTCTTGCTACCTCGAGCTTTTTTCGGTTGAGATAAAATCTTCAGAGCACGCTCCAGTGTAATGTCATATACAGAATCCTCCTTTAGCGATCTAAAATCCTTCTGGTGAACGATAAATGGGCCAAAACGACCAATTCCTGCGGTTATATCTTCACCAGTATTTGGATGTTTCCCAAGAATGCGAGGAACACTTAGGTATCGAACTGCTTCATCGACGGTAACTTGTTCAAAATCTTTTTCCTTTGGAATGCTAGACATCTTTGGTTTAATTTTCTTGCCTTTCTCATCTTTTTTGCCACCTTCTCCTAATTGAACATAAGGGCCAAAACGACCAACCTTTACAAAAATAGGTTCACCAGTTTCTGGGTGATTTCCGATTGGCTCATCAGGCTTTACCTCTTTTCCTTCCATAGTCAAAGCTCCGTCGCAATCAGGGAATTTAGAACAACTCAGGAACTTTCCGGTGCGCGCTAGTTTAATATTCATTTTCGCACCACATTTTGGACATTTGTGTTTTGGATCGGCCTCTCCGAGAGTGGTTAGCTTTTCAATATTTTCTTTCGACTCGACTTCTTTTAGAAAAGGTCCGTAAAAGTCCTTCATCACTTTTAAATATTTCTCTTCACCACCTGCAATCTTGTCCAGTTTCTCTTCCATCTCTGCAGTGAACTCGTCACCAATATAATATTCAAAATTTTGTTCAAGAAAACTAGAAATAACATCACCGGTGTCAGTCGGAATCAGGGTGCGGCCTTCCTTGTCGACATAACCACGATCGGTAATAGTTCTGATAATAGACGCAAAAGTAGAAGGGCGACCAATCCCACGCTTTTCCAATTCCTTGATAAGCCCTGCTTCGGTGTAGCGAGAAGGTGGTTGGGTTTGTTTAGCTTCGCTCTCGATTGAAATTAGATCAAGCGCTTCGCCTTCAGATACTTTTGGAATTTCTGTGTCTTCGCCGCGAGCTCTCGGATCGGCCAATAGCCACCCAGGAGATAAAACCCTAGAACCGTTTGCGGTAAAGTTCGGAATGCTTTTGCTCTCAACATTTGTGACGAGCTTTGTTCGCATGATTTGTGCGTCCACCATCTGAGAAGCCAGAGTTCGAGCTCGAATCAATTCATAAAGTTTTTTCTGATCGTCATTATTTCCGGCAGATTCTTTGGCTAGATTTGATGGGCGAATCGCTTCGTGGGCTTCTTGGGCATTTTTTGCTTTTGATTTAAAGGCGCGAACAGTGACTAAATCCTTTCCAAATTCACTCTCGATTACTTTGGCAGCTTGGGCGATGGCTTGCTTGCTCAGGTTTATGCTGTCAGTTCTCATGTATGTGATATGTCCTGACTCGTATAATTTCTGTGCTAGTGCCATGGTGCGAGACGGTGAAAAGCCTAAACGAGTCGAAGCAGTTTGTTGCAGAGTCGAAGTTATAAAAGGTGCATAAGGCGAACGCTTTGCTTTCGTCTCTTTGATCTCCATGACTTTCCACGACTCTTTTTTTGCAATATCTAAAATTCTATCAACCTCTTTTTCTTCGCGAGGTTCTTCTGCACAATTAACAGGAAATTCAATTTTTGTTGAAGATTTCAAGTCGGCAGAAATTGTCCAGAAATCTTCTGGCTTGAAAGCGCGAATTTCTCTTTCGCGTTCCATAATAATACGAAGGGCAGGAGATTGAACGCGACCAGCAGAGAGACCATAGCGAACCTTTTTCCAAATCAAACCAGAAAGGTCATATCCAACCAGGCGGTCCAAAATACGACGAGCCTCTTGGGCAGTTTTTAAATCCATATCAATATCGCGAGGATTTTTAACGGCTTCTTGAACAGCATCCTTGGTAATTTCATTAAAAGTCACACGCCTGATCGGTTTCCCTGGAATTTCTTTATCTTTGGAATTTTTTAATATTTCAGCTAGGTGCCACGCGATGGCTTCTCCTTCACGGTCGGGGTCAGTCGCTAGATAAATTTCGTCTGTCTTTTTCGCCAAGTCTTTTATTTCTGCAATAACTTTTTCTTTTCCGCTGGAAACTTCGTAGGTAGGGACAAAGCCGGCTTCTATATCTATAGCCTTTTTGTTGCTTTTAGGAAGGTCACGAATATGCCCGACTGATGATGTAACAGTGAAATCTTTTCCTAAATATTTTGAAATTGTTTTTAATTTTGCAGGTGACTCTACAATTAAAAGTTTATTTGCCATTGAGAACATTAATAACTCATATTTTTACTTTTGGCAAATTTTTATTTTAAAAAATAACAAATTGTTGATAACTTTCCCCAGAAAATACTTTATAAGGTAAAATGAAGTATATGAAAAAAACTTTTATATTAATATTTCTTTTTGTATTTATCACATTTAATATAGCGCAGGCCCAATCACCCAGAACAGTAGAACAATTAATCGAACAATACGACAGTGCAACCACAATTGAAGCCTTAGAAGAATTCTATGACTCACTAACACCAAGTGAAGAAGAAATATTAAGTCAATCAGAAACTCATTCTTTTATTGTCACACCAATACTTCCACCAGGATTTGAATCAGAAGAAGAATTTGAAGAATTTCTAGAAGAATTTGAAGAACAACAAAATCAACCACAAGATGTAGAACAACAACAAACCGAACAAGTATCTTGTTTCGATCACTACGATTTTGGAAGTGTCCAAGCTAAACTTTTCACAGGAATAGAAACGGCAGTTTCAGGAACAGATTTAATAATAAACATGGAAGTCACAAACGACAATCCATATCCCGTTGTTGACACAGCGGTTTTCTTGAAAGTATACAGGGAGTTAGATGACACATCTAGAAGAACAGTTGATGGTGATGATTTAATTGATCAATTTTGGGCAGTGAAAGATATTTCACTAAACGCAGGTGAACAAAAGGAGTATGCTATATCATGGACAATACCTGCTTTCTTAAGAGATGGAAAATATCACATAGATTCATATGTTGTTTCATCAGATAGATACAACCTATCAGGATTAACATTCACTGATGATGTATCTGGTTCAAAAACTTTTATGTCAATTAGAGGAGTGGATGAAGGAGTATATTTTGATAAGTCATCAGTCACCAAAAATGGAGAAAGACATCAATTCATCTCACCAATCTCAGTTGAAGACCAAACAGCACCGATAACAGTCTCAGCTGATATTGTTAACACAACAGATAGAGCTCAAACAATAGAGGTTGATTGGAATCTATCTATTTGGGATGGGCTTCTTCCTGAAAACTACCTAGATCAAAAAATAGAAACACATACAATCCCAGCAAATAGCAGAAAAACTATAACTTATACAGTCTCTGACAATAATCACTCAGTTTATTTTCTATCGCCAAAACTATCATGGGAAGATACCAGCTCATGGTTAAATATTCGCTTTGCTAGAGAGGGAATAGATATTCCAAGGGTTAATTATCCAGCAGTCGATACCTATCCATTAATTGCAGGAGAACCTGCTAAATTCTTTGTCTGTCTTCATAACACCCAAGATTTTGTCGATGATACATTATTCAAAGCACAAATTATCGACCACAAAGGAGATATTATCTACGAATACCAAAGAGAAGGAACCATCACAGGTGATATGATGGGCTTTGAAGATGAATTCATTCCAAGCAAAGACCACTCAGAATTCACAATCCAAACAGAACTTTATCAAGATGGAGAATTACTAGATGAAGATGAAATGTATTATTCATGTGAAGTGTTAAATCCGGATGGGTGCCATAAATCAAACACAACTAGAAACATTATAATTGGCCTACTTGCGTTATTGGTGCTGATTGTATTATCAAAATTAACCATATTAAAAAAGAAAAATGATTAATAATTTATTAAAAATAGTTTTAGTGGTTACGTTTCTTTTGGTGCAAAGTGGTACTGTTAATGCGCAGTTTTTGGCAAGAAGATTAGATTTAAGTCCCCAGTCATCAATAATCGATAATTATCCATTTTATATTAATAATACACAAAGTTATAATGGAAAGGGGCTTTATTCAGTTAATCTTTATAGTGGAGCAGCTGGAAATGGTATGGCATTGTCTAATCCTGCAATCTCAGTTAGTTATTATGCAAAAATAGAAAATGACACAGGAGAAAAATTAAGCAAAGACTCCATAGTTAATGTTGGTGACAAAATTAGTTTTTCCTTGAAGCCATTTGGAAATACAGATATTGTATGGAATGGATTAGGATATTGGTGGGACACTCCTTATGGCAGGTGGACTGATACAGATAGACCTCCAAATAGTGATGAAAGGTGGCAATCGCAGGATTATGTAGCCACGATTCGTGCATTGGGTACAGATCATATGTACACCCCATTTATGGTTGTTAAACCAGAATATTCAATACATCACAATGGATCTGCACAATTGGATTGCCCCAATAGCGATTTTGATTGTGAGGTTAAAACATCTGGAACAATTGATTCAAATCTTGTGATAGGTGAGGCGACTGGAAAGTTTTATTATCAGACCAATCACATAAGTACGGGTTTCTATCCAGGAGGGCCTAGGTATACAAATATTCCAATGAAAATAGATAGTAAAGGAATAGGTGGTAACGTTTTCCATGGCGGTTTCGTCGTAGGTTCTAGACATTTAAGGAATTGGTACGGTACCCCAACCTTCATCCACACTGTCCCACAACAGACAATAAACTTTAAATTAACAGCGCAGAATGACTCAGGTCTAACAGTAGATCCACCATCAATATCAGGACCAACCGAGGGATTCGTGGGGGAGCGATATACATTTAATATTCAAGGAACATACCCAGAGATAGAATCTTTAACATTATTTGACGATATTTTGGAATTAGCTTCAAAATTTATGGCAGCAGCCACAGCATATGGTAATGATGAACCACAGAAAAATTTAAAGAAACCCATAAAATTTCTTATAGACTCAATAAATCCAACTTTCACTTCGATAGATTCACGAACAGATAGGACAGCAACAGGTTTTCAGACATACAGCAAGACTTTCACAGATACAGGAATAAACTATATAACAGCAGTATCAGAAGCAGAGGATGAATACAGTAGTAGATCACAACCATCAGACACACACGCAATAGAGATATACCCAAGGCCAGAGATAACACTAACAGCGACACCAGATGAAATAGTGGGCGAAGGACAAACAACGATAAAATGGAATGCAACTAATGCAGATGAATGTAGTTCATCAGATGTAGTGACAAATGATAATACTTCAGGTGAAGAGACACAAACTATATCTAATACCAAAACTTATACTGTAGAGTGTAGCAGGACGCTCAATAGTGGTGAGTCAACAAGTGTTACCGCTTCAGTGACAGTTGATGTTTTAAATGCATGTGCAATCACCGGTTCTATCGATCAAGGTTCAACTATATCAACATCTGAGTCGGATTTATGCATAAATAATGCTAGATTGACTAATTTAAAAGCAGAAAGCAATGGTTGGACATGGAGTTGTAATTCAGTATCTTGTGATGCGTCATGTGATGGAGGGGCTCCAATAATTGATGGTGCTTGTGGTATAGAGATAGACCCTATTGATGTCGATATTAATGTAGGATTTGATATGAAAACTGCAGTTGTCTCAGATGATGATAAAAGCTGTGTAGCAGAATGGGGTGTCACAACAAACGATTATGCTAATACATATTGTTCAATAGTGAATGATTCGAGTGATACAATAGAAAACATCTTATTGTCTGATAATGGTGAAATTATTGGTACTATTGATGACGGGTTAGCACCTAGGAATTCTTATAAATTAGTTTGTGAATACAATGATGGTATGAGTCCAACACAATCATTTAGTACAGATTACGAGAGATGTATTTTGAACCCTACATTTAAAGAGTTTTAGGAAGTTTAAAATAAAAATTTTGGTGAATAGGTTTGATTTTTACTTTTGGCAAATTTTGTTTTCGATTTTGTGGATAAGTCCTTCGATTTCGAGCGTGCTAAGGATTTTATTGAGTTCAGAAATATTTAGGTGGCTTTTTTCTAAAATTTCATTCAAGTCTTTTGGATTTTCTAAAAGTTTGTAGATTTTTAATTCTTGTTCGCCAAGCCTTTCTGCGATTTTTTGGTTTTTCAAATCTTTACCTAAAGATTCGTCCGATTCGTCCATTTTTTTGATCGTGAGAATTTCCAAAATATCATCGGCACAAGTTATCGGTTGGGCGCCTTCCTTTAATAATTTATTTGTTCCTTTGGATGTTTCGTTAAAAATCGATCCGGGGACAACTGCTACATCGATATTATAATCGAGCGCCAGCCTCGCTGTAATCATCGTTCCTGATTTTTCCGCTGCTTCAATAATTATTACCAAATCAGAAATTCCTGCCATGATTCTGTTTCTCTGTGGAAAAGTCCAGATAGCGGCAGGCTGGCTATCGTCAAATTCTGAAATCAAACAACCGCCCGCCGTCAATATTTTCTCTGCTAGGTCGATATGCTTTTTAGGGTAGATGACATCTTTGCTCAATCCCGAACCAAGGATGGCTATCATATCCATATCATTTTCCATTGCTACTCTGTGAGATATGGAATCAATCCCGTAGGCAAGCCCCGAGACAATCGTCACAGGATAACCTCTTAACTCGCTAATAATTTTTTGACAAACCGCCTTGCCATAATCTGAAAATCTCCGAGATCCCACAATGCAAATCCTCTTGTTTTGCCAATTAGGCTCCCTGCCTAAAATTCGCAATTTTTTTGGGATATCCTTTTTCGGAATTTCTTTCAAAGATTGAGGCCACTTTTCTTTTGGTATTTTTCTTGTCTGCCAATCTTGCCAGCTTTGTTGGTTTTGTCGGTTAATTTTAAAACCATCTCTCCCAATTTTGGAATCGACTCTTCGATTGTTTTCTTGTTCCATAGCAGAATTAATACATATTTGCTATGATATTTTCATTAATAAAAGTTAAAATTTTTCTAAATAAAATGCTTGATATTAAATTCATTAGAGAGAATAAAGACATTGTCGCAATGGGTGCCAAGAAAAAGCACATTAATTTTGATGTTGATAAGTTGATCTCTGTCGACGATCAAAGACTTGAAATTCTAAAAGAAGTAGAAGAAATGCGATCTAAACAAAACGAAGTCTCTCAACAAATCCCACAAGCAGACGAAGAACAAAAACAAACTCTCTTGGCTGAAATGTCAGAACTTAAAAAAGAACTTCAACAAAAAGAAGAAAAATTAAAAGATATCACTACACAATGGCAAAAATTAATGGTCCAAGTGCCAAACATTCCTGACATGTCTGTCCCAGAAGGTGCAACCGACGAAGACAACAAAGAGCTACGAGTAGTAGGGGAAAAACCGAACCTAGATTTTGATGCCAAAGACCACATTCAATTAATGACCGAACATGATTTAGCTGATTTCGAAAGGGGAACAAAAATTTCCGGCTTTCGCGGTTATGTTTTAAAAAACGAAGGGGCGTTACTACAATGGGCAATCTTGCAATATGTTCAAAATAAAATTGTCCAAAAAGGATACAAACCATTAGTTGTTCCATCTTTGGTAAATCGCCAAACCCTTATCGGAACAGGCTACTTACCACAAGGAGAAGAAGATCTATATAAAACTCAAGACGACGAATATCTAGCCGGAACAGCAGAAGTTGCGACGATGTATTATCATAGCGATGAAACTTTAGACAAGCAGGACTTACCAATAAAATATGTTAGCTATGCTCCAGCATTCCGACGCGAAGCAGGAAGCCACGGTAAAGATACAAAAGGACTTGTTCGTGTTCACGAATTTCACAAAATAGAACAAGTCATCCTCTGTGAAGCAAATCATGAAGAGTCTGTAAAATACCACGAAGAGCTCTTGGCAAATACTGAGGAGATTATGCAAGAACTAGAAATTCCTTATCGTGTTGTTGTTAATGCAGGAGGAGACCTTGGGTTAGGACAAGTTAAAAAGTATGACATCGAAGCTTGGGTGCCGTCAGAAAACAAATATCGCGAAACTCATTCCGCTTCTTATTTTCATGACTTTCAAACTCGTCGACTGGGAATTAAATACAAAGATGATGGGAAAAACAAATTTGCTCACTCACTTAACAACACCGCGATTGCTTGTCCTAGAATTTTGGTCCCAATAATTGAAAATAATCAACAGCCAGACGGATCAATAAAAATTCCAAAAGTTTTAGTCCCATATATTGGCAAAGAATTTATTGGTAGAAAAGAACCAAACGAGGAATCAGCCGGATATAGTTATGCACAGAGCGAATAAATATCAATTTCAAGTTTGATGAAAAGAAAAAACAAAAAAAAGCCTCTCTTAAAAAGAAATAAAATTCGTTATTACAGAAAAGTAATAATTTGGGTGACTTTTGTAGTCGTTCTATTATACGGAGTGTCTTTTTGGTCTGATCACGAATCAATGAAAGTAGTTAATGTATCTGTTGTAGGTGATAATTTTGTGAATCCTGAAATTGTAGAAGATATATTTTTTGAAAAGATTTATGGTAAGTATTTTTATCTGATTTCAAAAAGTCATTTCTTGTTTCTACCTAGAACAACAATAATAGGTGAAATTGAGAATATGCTAGAAATAGATTCTACGACAATCAAAAGAGAAGATATGAATAGTGTTGTTGTGGAAATAGTCGAGCACCAACCAATTGCAGAGTATTGTCTAGAATCGAATTGTTATCTAGTCAACGCTGAGGGGTTAATTTTTGTTAAAAAGCCAGATGTATTTCTAAATAATCTAATTACTTTATCGGGGCAAATAATAGAAAACAACAATGAAGAAAGTGAAGATAATGACGAAGTGGTAGAAGACGCTGACATTTTAGGACAGAGCTTTTCAGATAAAGAAACTTTCCAAAAACTTTTAATGAAAATAAAACTACTCAAAGAAGAAAAAATAGAAATTTCCAACATATCAACAGAGGATTTTGAAACATATACATTGCAAACAGTAGGGGGGCCAGTTTTGTTAGTCGAAAACCAAGATGCGCCAGAGACAGTGGTTTCAAATCTAAAAGCCGCACTAGCTCAAGAATCTATTCACAAAGTTCAATTTAATAATATCGACTACATCGATCTGCGTTTTGAGGACAAAGTTTTTTATAAGCTAAAATAAAAATGTTATAATTTCTACATGAAATTATTTGTTATTTTCCCTCATTATTTAGCTTGGCATTACACCATCGCTTTAAAAGATTTTTTTTCTATCTGGGGTAATATAATATGGTTTTTATATAACTTTTTCTCAATCGAGGTCCTCTTTAAAACTTTCTTTTCACCATTCAAGAGGCTAACTGAAAGAAAAAAAGATTTGCTAGATATTGGTGGTTTTTTTGAAACACTTCTAATTAATACATTGATGAGAATTATAGGAATGGTTCTGAGGACTATTATTATAATTTCTGGGTTGGTTTCATTGGCAGTATCTTTCTTTATTGGTCTGGTATCGTTTTTCTTGTGGCTAGCACTACCGTTCATTATTATTTTTATGATGATTGTCAGTTTGATGGGATTATTTAAAATTTAAAAATATGATTACTTTTGCAGAACTAAAAAATAAATCTTCTAAACTCTATCCAGCAATTTTGTTGGAAAAGTATTCATCATATAGAAAAAGAAGAATAGCTAGAAATATTATGTTTTGGTTATTAATCTTATTATTTGTTGCAATGGTGATTGGGCCAGAATTACCGCTTCGATTAGGTGAAGTTTCTATGTTTTTTCGAGATTATCAGACAAATATTAGGAGTGCCTTTGTTCTTGCGCTTTTGGTTTGGGTCTCTCTTTATTTAATTAGAGCATTTTATTTTTCACACTATTTCAGAAAGTCAGAGATTGATTTCGAGGTCGCCAAGCTAATAATGGATTCTGATGAGGAGACTGATATAACAAAAACTTTTCTAGAATCAGATGTTGGCCAATATACAATGATTAGACTTGGTATTGGTTCTGATCAAATAAAAAATTTCGTGAGAAATCGAAAAAATATTATACCTGCTGATAAATTTGATATAGAAAGAACTTATACAAAAGAATACATAGGAGTCAAAGATTATGGAAAGTCATTATTGAGGCAAGACCCAGACTTCGCTTCTTTCTTGTCGCAATACAAAGTAGATTCAGATACTTTTGTTGAGGCATTAGAATGGGTTGATGATTTAGAATGGAAAATTAGGGCTTCGCAAAAATGGTGGGATAGATCGCATTTAGCTAGAATCAAAGGACTAGGCAGGAATTGGGCTTTCGGAAAGGTTTATCTGTTAGAGAAATATGGACACTCGATAATGTCTGATAATTCTTATCTCAATTTAGGGGATCGTTGGAGAGTTTATGAAAAAGACGCTAGAAAAATCGAATCAATTTTGGTTAAAAAAAGAGATGCCAATGTCGCATTAGTTTCTCCAACCACAAGCATCGGTCTAAACATCATGGCATCTTTGGGTAAGATGATTTTGAATGGAAAGATTTTGTTTGAGATAGAAGATCGTAGGATATATGTTTTAGACACAGTCGCTATTATGGAGTCTGTTAATGATTCTAATAATTTAGAAATTCTGATTAGGGATATTTTGTTCCAAACTAATAGGGCGGGTAATGTAATTTTAGTAATACCGAATTTACCTGCTTTTGCAGAGCATGCAAACAGTTTAGGGGTCGATGTTATGAATCTTTTGTCAGATTTCCTTAGTTCAGCCAGAATGCAAATTGTAGCAATCTCAGATCGTCACAGTTATCACCAAGTTTTGGAACCAAATATGGGATTGATGCAAAGCTTTGAAAAAATTCTAGTCGAAGATATCGATAAAAATTCTGCTATTAAAATATTGCAAGATGAAGTTAACAGAGTTGAAGTCAGTAACGATGTATTCTTCACTTTTCAATGTATTAGGGCGATTTCAGAAGGGGCAGAGAGGTATTTTGTTGGATCTACTTATTCAGATAAAATTTTAGATTTATTAGATGAGGTTGTTGTCGAAGCAAAAACATCCGGTCGAAAAATTATTACAGAAGAAGACGCTCACAAAGTAATATCAATCAAGACTGGGGTTCCGCAAGGGCAAATCACCCAAAAAGAAAAAACAATTTTGGCAAATCTAGAAGAGATATTGCACCAAAGAGTCATCGGTCAAGATTTGGCCATCGATTCGATTTCTAATTCTATGCGCAGGGCTCGTTCTGGAATTACTGACCCTAATAGGCCAATGGGTTCTTTCTTGTTTATTGGTCCGACTGGTGTTGGAAAAACTGAGACGGTAAAAGCTTTGAATGAAGTCTTCTTTAAAAATGAAGAAAAAATTATTCGCCTAGATATGTCAGAATATAACAGTGATGATGCGATTGAAAAATTGATCGGTTCTTATTCAAATAAATCATCCGGAATTTTAGCTAGCAAGATTCGCGATCAACAATATGGAGTTTTGCTTTTGGATGAATTTGAAAAAACTTCTGACAAGGTCAAAGATATTTTCCTACAAATTCTTGACGAAGGGCAATTCAGCGATTCCCAAGGCAATAAAATTAATTGTCGCAATTTAATAATCATTGCTACTTCTAATGCCGGCAGTCAATTAATATTTGATGTCACCAGATCTGGCGGTAATTTGGCTGAGAAAAAAGACGATATCATAAAGCAAATTATCAATGAGAGAATATTCAAGCCCGAATTGCTTAACCGTTTTGATGGAACTATTTTATTTCATTCTCTAGAAAAAGAGCACTTACAAAAAATCGCTAAATTAATGCTTGAAAAGCTTAATGAAAGAATTGCTAAAAACGGCATAAGGATTAAAACCAAAGATGATATCGTCGATTATCTTGTCGAGATTGGTAGCGATCCTAAATTTGGCGCTAGAGAAATGAATAGAAAGATTAAAGATGAAATAGAAAGTCTGATTGCCGATAAAATTATTTCAGGCGAAGTAGAGAGTGGTGATATTATAGAATTTAATTTAGAAGATGGAGTTTTAGGTTTAACTTCTAAAAAAATAGTTTAGAATAAAACAATGAAATTTAAATTTTACTTAAGTCTTGTTTCGTCTGTCGCTGTTGGAATTTTTGTTGCGATAGGTGTTTTGTCTGTTGGGTCATTCGTGGTCGATTATATAAAAACACAGAGCTATGCCATCTATGATAGCGCCAGCGACCTTGGGTCCGGCAAAGAATATGAAATTGAAGAAAAAAAAGTAGAAGAATTATCCAAAACAGACGAAGGTGTTCCTGTAAGAGATAAGTATTTTTTGTATGAAGAATCTCAAGATTTTCCAAAATTAACTTCACAAGCTTATTTAGTGGCCGATTTAGATAATGGCCAGATAATTAAACAAAGAAACAGAGATGAAATATATTCTATTGCATCTTTGACGAAACTTTTAACAGCCTTGGTTTCATTAGAGACGCTTGATCAAAATGATCAGACTACAGTTAGTTATAATGCAGTTAATACTTATGGAAAACAGGGAGGACTTTATTCTGGACAAAAAATCATGATTTTTGATTTACTTTATCCGCTGTTGTTAGAATCAAGCAATGATGCTGGAGAAGCTTTGGCGGAACATGGTAAAAGAAGTGTTTTTATGGAAAATATGAATGGAAAAGCTAAATCAATAGGTTTGTTTGATTCATATTTTGATGACCCTAGTGGCTTGTCTCAATACAATGTTTCAACAGCTGACGATCTTTTTAAATTGCTTCGCTATATATACAAAAAACAGAGAGATATTTTAGAAATAACCAAATTAAGAGAATACGAAAACGTTGAAAATAAATGGTTTAATAATTCTCGTTTTAGAAGTGACGGCAGATATTATGGAGGAAAAAATGGTTATACTGATGAAGCTTTGTATACTTTGGTTTCGGTTTTCGATTTACCTCTAGTTGATGGTGCGAAATATTTAGAATCTAATGATAGACGAATTGCTATTATTTTGTTAAAAGGAACTGATACCGAGGGGGACACTAGAGAAATTATATCTTGGTTGTTAGATAACATTTATTATCAATAATGGTTTTCAATAATTTATTTAAAAAAATATTCGGTAAAGAAAAATTCGTGCCGAATAAAAATTTTTGGCAGGATTTAAAACGGCAAAAATTAGACGCCGGAAAAAATGCCGAACCGATTTTGGTAATGGCACCGATGGCTGATGTCACTGATTATGCTTTTCGAAAAATGTTTGCAAAATATGGCAAGCCTGATGTTATGTGGACTGAATTTGTCTCAGCGGATGGATTGGCGCTAGCTCCAGAGGACGGGCGAGATAAGTTAATGCATGATTTTGATTTTAATCCGCAGACAGAGCGACCAATTATTGCTCAGATTTTTTCTTCAAATCCACAATATATGAAAGAGGCTGCCAAGCTGGTAGAGAGTCTAGGTTTCGATGGGGTAGATATTAATATGGGATGTCCCGTTAAAAAAATTGTTAATCAGCTCAGTGGTTCGGCGATGATCAAATACCCAGAGAGGGCGATAGAGGTTATCAAAGCAACAATGGATGGAGCACCTTCTCTGCCGGTTTCTGTTAAAACTAGGCTTGGCTATAATCACGATCAATTAGAAGAGTGGCTTCCAATTTTGCTGACAGGAAAAGTAAATGGAAAAGACGTTGTGCAGGATTATCAAGCGCCAAAATTAATAACCCTACACGCGCGAACCCAAAAAGATTTATCAAAAGTGCCAGCGCGTTGGGATAGAATTGCCCGTGCGGTTGAAATTCGCGATGAAATCCAGTCAGATTTGCCGAAAGAAGAGAGAACTCTGATTTTTGGTAATGGAGATGTTCATTCTGTTAAGGATGCTTTTGAAAAGTTTAACGCAACTGGGTGTGACGGAGTAATGATTGGAAGAGGAATTTTCGGAAAGCCTTGGATGTTCAATAAAAAATATTGGGAAAGTGATTCTGAGTTGACATTGAAACAGCGTTTAAAAATTTTAGTCGAGCACGCAGAGGCTTTTGATAAATATGTCGGACATAAAAATTTTGCTGTAATGAGAAAACATTTCAAGGCGTATGTTGAAGGTTTCGATGGGGCCAAGGAATTGCGCGTTGAGTTGATGGAGACAAAAAACGCTGAGGAAGTTAAAGATATAATTGATAAATTTCTGGTAGGAAAGGGGCTGTAGGTTTTTGCTTGACAAATCTTTATTGTGTGATAGATTACTTAAATCCTCAAATAGAGGAAAAGATCTTTAAGTAAAACTCTCTCCGGAGATTGCTAAAAATAGCTCTCGTCGGAAAAACAAGAAACCAACAGAAAGGAACCGCCATGTCCAAAAACAATGGACCCCCGTCTGCACAATGTGGACTTCAAAACGATCACGACCTCGGCGCCGGCTCCGGTGGTGGCGGGTGCTGCTAATAAGCAACACCCAAAGCCAATCAGAAAAAACTAGAAAGGAGGAAATGAAAACTTGGAACCCAGAGACGAGACTTACAATCTCTATTAGCTCGGGCTGGTAAAAATATAAGCAATATAAATAATAAAAAGGAAAAAACTTATATTCGACAATCCTCTGGAACGCTTAGACCTGTGCTCAGGGCAGGCAGCGTTCCAGAGGTTCTTGGAGAGAATACAAATAACATCCGCATCATCATGATGCGGTTTTTTATTGACAAATCTTATTATAGAGTTATATTGGAAACCTGTTGCGGGATTGGACACCCTGCAACGAGTTCGAAGATGGTTACGTGCGTGACCATGGCCAATTCACGGCCAGCTCTCGGGATACGCGTAGAAGCGATAAGGATTGATGGGTCACAAGGTTTTTGCTCCTTGCCCCTTAGGCATAATAATATAATCCAAAGCTGCTCAGTTTTACTGGGTTGTATCCCGAGAGTAATCTCGGACACGAATCGTACACAAATAGTACACGAATTCAAAACAATAGAAAATTAGTTCTTTATACAAACTGCGCAATGCGCGGTTTTTTTGTTATAATCTTTTCATGTCAAAAACAAATACTCCGCAAAAAGCGCTATATACAAAATATCGTCCACAAAAATTTTCAGAAGTTCTAGGTCAGGATCATGTCGTATCTGTCATCAAAGATACAATTAAAAACGGAAATATCTCTCACGCTTATTTATTTTCTGGATCAAGGGGAACAGGAAAGACTTCAATTGCTAGAATTTTGGCTAGTGAAATCGGCACATCAAATCGAGACCTTTTCGAAATTGACGCAGCTTCAAATAACAGTGTAGAAGATATTCGTGAACTAAATGAATCAGTTACTTCGCTTCCTTATGAATCAAAATACAAAATCTATATTCTCGACGAAGTTCACATGCTTTCAAAGTCTGCTTTTAACGCACTTTTAAAAACTCTGGAAGAGCCACCCGCTCATGTTATTTTTATTCTTGCTACGACAGAGCCGGAAAAAATTCCTGAAACTGTAATTTCTCGTTGTGAAGCTTATTCATTCAAAACGCCAAATCGAACGATCCTGAAAAAAATGGCTATAGATGTTGCCAAGAAAGAAGGTTTCGAGATAGATCCAGCTGGCGCAGAGTTGATTTCAATTTTGGGTGATGGGTCGTTTCGTGACACTCATACAACTTTGCAAAAGCTTATCCGTTCTTCGTCTGACAAAAAAATTAGCTTGGGAGAAGTCGAGAGAGTTCTAGAGGCGCCAAAGAGTGAACTTATAAATAATTTTATAAAATCAATTGTTGAAAAAGATATAGAAAAAGGATTGTCTGTTATAAAAGAATCCAAGGAGTCAAACATTGATGCAAAATTCTTCTTGAAAATTTTAATGGAAAGAATTCGCATTTTGTTGTTGATAAAAATCGGTGTGGACAAGCAAAACTACAAAGACATTATTTCAGAAGAAGATCAGAAAAGATTATCTGAAATTTTAAAAACAGATTCAGATTCTAAAATAAATTCGAAATTCCTAGTTGAATTGATTGATGTTTATGAAAAAACAATGAGGTCGTATGTGCCATATTTGCCGTTAGAAATACTGTTGATAGAAAATTTAAATTAATTTAGTTGTGATATAATTATTTTATTATGGAAGTAAAATTTAATGAATTTGATGATGACTTAAAAGGTCATACAAGAAAAAAGAAGCATAAAAAATGTCCTA